>SKLC01000448.1 GCA_007123425.1 Nitriliruptoraceae bacterium | reverse complement strand
GTCGAGGGCGGGCGCCGACTCCCGCAGCGCGAGCTCGGCGCTGAGCCGGGCGCTTCGCATCGCCCGGACTCGACGCAGCAGGCGCGGGCCCACGAGGACCGCCCACACCACCATGAGCAGCGGCACCGCGATCGGGGCGAAGTGGAGGTAGCCCTCGTCCACCGGGATCGGCAGCGCGTTGGGGGCATCGGCCGGGAACATCACGGTGGGCAGCGACGGGCTGCGCCACGAGAGCAGCAGCACCGCCGCGATCGTCGCCATGGGCGCCAGCGCGGTGGCCACCCGTGCCCCCGAGGAGCGCAGGCCGGACCGCAGGAGCATGCGGACGAGGACGATCGCCAGCACCGTCGCGAGGACGACACGGGTCGCGATCGACTCGAGCGGCAGTCCGAGCAGGACGCCGAGGTCCACTCAGTGCTCCGTGCTCCGGCGCCGCTCGACGGCGGCGCGCAGCTGGGCGAGATCGGCGACGTCGGCATCGTCGACGACCTCGGCGAGGTAGGAGGCCGCCGGCTCCGGGTACCGCTCGAGCAGCCAGGACAGGACCTCGCCCACCGCGGAGCGGGCATAGGTGTCGCGGCTGACGGCGGGCCGGTAGCGGTGGGCCAGCCCAGCGGTGTCCCGCTGCAGCATCCCCTTGGCGGCCAGTCTCGTCATCGTCGTCATCACCGTCGTGTAGGCGATCCGTCGCCCGTTCGACAGCTCGTCGTGCACGTCGCGGACGGTCGCATCCCCCAGCCGCCAGGCGACATCCATGACCTCTTGCTCGAGCGGTCCCAGCATCGCCTCGAGCGGCTCATTCCGGCGCGTCACCACGGACTCCTCGTGTCCGCGTGGGCGAACGTCCTCGCCCACGTGGACCGATCCTACAGATCGTGACGGCGCGATGTCGCCAGGTTCTCCCCCACCGTGCGGCCTCCGCCGCAAGCGCTCGCCGGACGGCCGGCCCCGTGCTGGCCGGACAACCGGCCCCGTGCGGGCCGCAAGGAGCCGGCGCCGCGTCGCTCAGCCGCGCCGGTGGGAGACGATCAGCGCGAAGTCCTCCGAGGAGAGGCTCGCGCCGCCCACCAGCGCACCGTCGACGTCGGGCTGGCCCATCAGCTCGCGGATGTTGCCCGGCTTGACGCTGCCGCCGTACTGGACGCGCAGCCCGTCCGCGGTGCCCTGCCCGTACTGCTCGGCGATCTCCCCCCGGATCGCGGCACACATCTCCTGGGCGTCGTCGGGGGTGGCGTTGCGGCCGGTCCCGATCGCCCAGACGGGCTCGTAGGCGACCACCAGCTGGGTGGCCTCGCCGATGGTCACGCCCTCGAGGCTGCCTCGCAGCTGGTCGACCACCACCTGGGTGGCCTCGCCGGCCTCGCGCTGCTCCAGGGTCTCACCCACGCACAGGATGGGGCGCATGCCGTGGCGCTGCACCGCACGGACCTTGGCGTTGACGACCTCGTCGGTCTCGCCGAACAGCGCGCGCCGCTCCGAGTGACCGCAGAGGACGTAGGCCACGTCGAGCCGCGCCAGCATCGGGGCCGAGATCTCGCCGGTGAAGGCGCCCTCGTCCTCCGCGTGGCAGTTCTGGGCTCCCAGCCCCAGCGGGAGCTTGTCGGACTGGATCAGCGTCTGGATCGACCGCAGCGCCACGAAGGGCGGGCAGACGACGACCTCCTGGCCCTCGTAGTCCTCCTCGCTCAGGTGGTAGGCGAGCTTCTGGACCAGCTGGATGGCCTCGAGGTGGTCACGATGCATCTTCCAGTTGCCCGCGATGATGGGGGTGCGCTCCGGCACGGACTTGTCCTCCGACGGCGTCTGGGTTGACTCGATCCGACGAGGAGCACCCTAGTCACCCGCGCCGCCCCGGCGACCCGGCGCAGGGGCCATCGGGCCCCCACCCCATCGGCTCACACCATCCGGTGCGCCTCGGCGAAGTGGCAGGCGGCGGGGTGGCCCTGCCCGCGGTCGATGAGCTGTGGCACCTCGTCGATGCACTGCTGCTGCTGTGAGGACGAGAGCTCGGCCGCGAACTTCGGGCAGCGGGTGCGGAACCGGCAGCCCGAGGGTGGGTCGCTGGGGTTGGGCACGTCACCGGTGACGATGATGCGCTCGCGGGCCCGCTCCTTGTGGGGGTCGGGGAAGGGCACGGCCGAGATCAGCGCCTGCGTGTAGGGATGGGACGGCGAGGCGAAGAGCTGGTCGGTCGGCGCCTCCTCGACGATGCGCCCCAGATACATCACCGCCACGCGGTCGGCGATGTGGCGGACCACCGACAGGTCGTGGGCCACGAACAGGTAGGAGAGGTCGAAGCGGTCCTGCAGGTCCTCGAGGAGGTTGATGACCCCGGCCTGGATGGACACGTCGAGCGCGGAGACCGGCTCGTCGAGGACGATCAGCTTGGGGTCGGAGGCCAGCGCCCGTGCGATGCCGATGCGCTGGCGCTGCCCGCCGGAGAACTCGTGCGGGTAGCGGTTGCCGTGCTCCGGGTTCAGGCCGACGAGCTGGAGCAGCTCGCGCACCCGTGCGTGGCCGTCGTCCTCGAACAGGCCCTGGATCCGTAGCGGCTCGGCGATGAGCGAGAACACCGTCATGCGCGAGTCGAGCGACGCGAAGGGGTCCTGGAAGACGATCTGCATCTCGCGTCGGAGCGGGCGCATCGCCCGCCGTGAGATGCCGGAGACCTGCTGGCCCCGATAGGTCACCTCGCCTGCGGTGAGGTCGAGCAGGTTGAGCAGCAGCCGTGAGAGCGTCGACTTGCCGCAGCCCGACTCGCCGACGAGCCCGAGCGTCTCGTTCTCGTGCAGCTGCAGCGAGACATCGCAGACGGCGTGGATCTCACCGACCTGCCGCCGCAGCAGCCCGCTCGAGCGCACCGGGAAGTGCTTGACGATGTTGCTGGCCTCCAGCAGCGGTGCGGTGGAGGTCCGTGGGGCCTGGGTCTGGGTGCCGCTCACGCCTGGCCTCCGTGCTCCGCCACGATCTCGTCGGCCACGTCGGCGTCGAGGATGGACTCGGTGAAGAGGTCGGTCGCCTCCTTGCCCACCAGCTCGTCGCTGAAGTGGCAGGCGGCGAGATGGCGGCTGGCCACGTCCACCGCCTCCAGCGGTGGCTCCTCCTCCCGGCAGCGGTCCCGCGCCAGGGGGCACCGGGGTGCGAACGGGCAGCCCGGCGGGAGGTTGACCAGCGACGGCGGCGTGCCGGTGATGGGCGTGAGCCGCTCGTCCCGGGAGCCGTCGAGCCGTGGCAGGCTGCCCAGCAGGCCCAGGGTGTAGGGCATGCGGGGGGCGTAGAAGACGTCGTCGACGGTCCCCGACTCGACGATGCGGCCCGCGTACATGACGCAGACGCGATCGACGTGTCCGGCGATCACCCCCAGGTCGTGGGTGATCATCACCAGCGCCGCTCCGGTCTGCGTGCGGGCGGACTCCAGCGCCTCGAGCACCTGGGCCTGCACGGTGACGTCAAGCGCGGTCGTGGGCTCGTCGGCGATGATGACGTCGGGGTCGTTGGCCATCGCGATCGCGATCACCACGCGCTGGCGCATCCCGCCCGAGAGCTCGTGCGGATAGGCGTCCACGCGCTCCTGCGGGTTGGGGATGCCCACGAGCTCCAACAGCTCGATCGCGCGCTCGCGCGCCGCTTGCTTGCTCACGTTGCGGTGCGCGAGCACCGCCTCCGCGAGCTGACGGCCGATGGTGTAGACCGGTGTGAGCGACGTGAGCGGATCCTGGAAGATCATGGCCACCTGATCGCCGCGGATCCGGCTGATCTTGGCGTCCTTGAGACCCAGCATCTCCTGGCCGAGCACCTTCGCCGATCCCTCGATCTGGGCGTTCTTGGGCAGCAGGCCCATGACGGCCATCGAGGAGACGGACTTGCCCGCCCCCGACTCCCCCACGATGCCCAGCGCCTCGCCGGCGCGCACCTCGTAGCTCACGCCGCGGACGGCTTGCACGAGCCCGTCCTCGGAGGGGAAGGCGACGTGCAGGTCCTCGATCTCGAGCACCGCCTCTCCCGCCCGGCGCGGGGCGGCGGGATCGGTCACGCTCATGGTGCGGGCTCCTTGGCGATGGGCACGGTGGATCGGGCGGTCACCGCCGCATCGTGGTCTGGCGGGGGTCGAGCGCGTCGCGCAGCCCGTCGCCGATGAAGTTGATGGTCAGGGCGATCAGCACGATCATGAAGCCGGGTGGGTAGAACAGCCACGGCCGCGTGCGCGCCGCGGTGCGCGCGCGTTCGACGAGCAGGCCCAACGACGTGTCGGGGGGCTGGATCCCGAAGCCGAGGAAGGACAGGCCGGCCTCGGCCAGGATGGCCAGCG
Source organism: Nitriliruptoraceae bacterium (assembly GCA_007123425.1). Classification (GTDB taxonomy): domain Bacteria; phylum Actinomycetota; class Nitriliruptoria; order Nitriliruptorales; family Nitriliruptoraceae; genus SKLC01. Next base: position 2,406 of record SKLC01000448.1, on the reverse strand, counting down.
CGATGGCCAGGGTGCCCGCGACGATGATCGGTCCCGCAGCGTTGGGCAGCAGGTGGGTGAAGATGATGCGGGCGTCCGAGGCGCCCATGGCCTTGCTCGCCTCGACGAACTCCTGCTCGCGCAGCGAGAGCACCACGCCGCGGACCACGCGGGCCGCGGTGGTCCAGCCGAAGAGGCCGATGATCAGCGCGACCGCCCACCACGTCGTGCCCCCGCGTGCGCTTCCCGCGATCGCGACGACCAGCACCAGCAGCGGGATGATCAGCAGCACGTCCACGATGCGCATCATCACCGCGTCGACCTTGCCGCGGTAGTAGCCGGCGATGGTGCCCCACAGGGCCCCGATGATCACCGTCAGGGCGCCCACCGTGAACGCCACCTGCAGCGACTTCTGGGTGCCCCGCATGACCTGGGCGAAGACGTCGTTGCCGGCGCTGGTGGTGCCGAAGGGGTGCTCCCAGGAGGGCGGCTGGCTGCTGGGGATGTCGCGCGAGACCGTGTGGTCCCACTCCCACAGGTGCGGGCCGATGAAGGCGAAGGCGACGATGAGCACGAAGACGAAGAGGCTGACCATCGCGGCCCGGTGACGCACGAAGCGCAGGGCGACCAGCTGCAGCTGCGAGCGCTGCCGGGTGGTGATCGCCTCGGCGTCGCGGGACGGATCCTCGTCGCCGTCCGGGGGGGCCGTGGCGACGGGGTCGACGTGCTGGCGAGGTGGACGCGAGTCAGTCATAGCGGATCCTCGGGTCCAGGACGCCGTAGAGCAGGTCAGCGATGAGGTTGGCGATGATCACGACGAAGCCCGACAGCATCAGCCAGCCCATGACGGCGTAGGTGTCGTTGTTGCGCACCGACTCGACGAAGAAGGTGCCCAGGCCACGCCACTGGTAGACCACCTCGATCAGCACCACCCCGTCGATCGCGCCGGCGATCAGCAGCATCGACAGGGTGGTGACGGGAATCAGCGCCGTGCGCAGGGCATGGCGCCGGACGACGACCCGGTTGGGCAGGCCCTTGGCCCGGGCGAGGCGCACGTAGTCGCTGTTGAGCACCTCGAGCATGGAGGCCCGCTGGTAGCGCGACAGCTGCGCGAAGCCGGTCAGCATCAGGGCGATGGTGGGCAGAACGAGGTGGGCACCGGCGTCGAGGAACGCCTGCCACGCGGTCATGCCACGGGTGTCGGCGGACGTCGCGCCCACGGTGTAGACCAGGGTCTGGCCGAAGAAGTCGTTCATGGTGACGCCGGCCTGCTGGATCAGCAGCCCGATCCAGAACGTGGGCATCGCCAAGGCCACGAAGGCGATGAAGGTCAGCGTGTAGTCCATGACCGAGTACTGGCGCAGCGCGCTGATGACCCCGAAGAGGATCGCCAGCCCGATCGCCAGCGACAGCGCGGCGATCACCAGCCGCATCGTGATCCAGGTGCGGTCGTTGATCTGCGTGCCGATGTCGAAGGCGGTGCCGCGCGTGGAAGGCCCGAACTCGCCCTGCAGCAGGCCGATGTCGCCTCGTCCCCCGATCCCCGTGGTCCAGAGCACGAATCGCTCCGGCATCGACCGGTCGAGGTAGAGGCGCTCCTCCTCGGCGGCGATGGTCTCGTCGGGGACCGGAGGCGTCGCCATGCGCATCTCGGCCAGCGGGTCGCCGGTGAGGTCGACGGCCAGGAACACGAAGATGGCGGCCGCCAGCATCACCGGCGGGAGGATCAGCAGCCGGCGCACGCTGTACATGAGCATGAGGGAGCCTCGGGCCGTCCGGCAGGGTCCGTGAGGTGGGCGGCAGCGTAGGGCCCCAGGCCGGAGCCCGGGGCCCTACGTGCGGTGCGCGGGTGTCACCGAAGGGGGGCGCTACTCGGCGAGCTCACCCCACTCCTCGAAGTTGTAGACACCTCGCATGCTCGAGTTCGGGTTGTCCCGAACGTTCACGTAGTCGTCGGCGACGAACATGAAGATCGGCGACTCGTGCAGCGGCAGGACGTAGGCCTCGTCGGCCGCGATCGCGGCCGCCTCGTTGGCGTGCTCGGCCGCCTCCTCGAGGCTCGGCACCTGCAGCACCTGCGCGACCAGATCGTCGACCTCGTCGTTGGCGTAGCCACCGAAGTTGCTGCCGCTCTCGCTCTGGAAGATCTGGGCGGGCACGCTGGTGAAGAACGGGCTGCCGCTCCAGCCGAACTGGATGATGTCGTAGTCGCCCTCCATCAGCACCGGCCCGAGGTCGGCGGCACCGATGGTCTCGATCTCCGCGGTGATGCCGATCTCGCCCAGCATCGACTGGATCAGCTCCAGCGAGGTGTCACGGACCGGGTTCGAGGTGGCGCGCAGCCGGAACGGACCGACCTCCTCACCGTCGAGGGTGAGCTGGTCGCCGTCGAGCTCGTAGCCCGCGTCCTCGAGGATCTCGATCGCC
>SKLC01000444.1 GCA_007123425.1 Nitriliruptoraceae bacterium | reverse complement strand
GCTGCCCCGCCGCGCCGGCGGGGCGGTGCTGCTCGCCGCGCCGCTGGCGGCGCTCGCGCAGGTGCTCACGCTGCGCGCCGACGGCGGCGGGGACCTCGCCTACGACTTCTACGGCCTCGAGCTGCACCTGCTGCGCGCCGACGGGCTCTCGCTGGCCTTCGGGATCGTGTTCGCCATGGCAGCCGCGTTGGCGGGGCTCTACGGGCTGACCTCGATGGGGCGCAGCGAGCGCGCCACCGCACTGGCGACCGCAGGCGCGGCGCTGGGGGTGGTGTTCGCCGGCGACCTGATCACCTTGCTGATCTTCTGGGAGATCAAGGCCGTGATGACCACGGTGTTGATCCTGGGCCGGGGGACCCCCGGGGCCCGCAGCGCCGCGCAGCGCTACTTCTTCCTGCACTTCGCCGGCGGCAGCGTCCTGCTCGCAGGCATCGTGTGGCAGATCACCGCCACCGGCTCCACGGCGTTCGACGCCTTCGACGCCACCGGCGCGGCCTGGATGATGCTCATCGGCGTCGCGCTGTCGGCCGCGGTGCCCCCGCTGCACACCTGGCTGCCCGACGGCTACCCCAACGCCTCGGTGGCCGGGATGGTCTTCCTGTCGGCCTTCACCACCAAGGCCGCGGTCTACGCGCTCGCGCGCGGGTTCGGTGGCTTCGAGGTGCTGCTGTGGGTCGGCGTGGTGATGGCGCTGTACGGCGTCACCTACGCCATGCTCCAGGACGACATCCGCCGGCTGCTCGCCTACCACATCGTCAGCCAGGTCGGCTTCATGGTCGCCGGGATCGGCATCGGGACCCAGGCGGCGATCAACGGCGCCGTGGCCCACGCGTTCGCCCACATCCTCTACAAGGGCCTGCTGCTGATGGGCGCCGGCGCGCTGCTCTACGCCACCGGCCGCAGCCTCGGCAGCCAGCTGGGCGGGCTCGCGCGCCGCCTGCCGTGGGTGCTGGTGCTCTACCTCGTCGGCGCGGTGTCGATCTCCAGCGTCCCGCTGTTCAGCGGCTTCGTGAGCAAGGAGCTCACGATGCACGCGATCGACGTGCAGGGCGCCACGGTGGCGTTCTACCTGCTCAAGCTCGCCGCGGTGGGCACGTTCCTGTCGACCACCCTGAAGCTGCCCTACGCCGCCTGGTTCGGTGAGGACCGGCATGAGCAGCGCACGGGTGAGCCCACCCGCCTGCGGCCCATCCCGGCGACGATGTATGCCGCCATGGGACTTGCGGCCGCGGTCAACCTCGCCATCGGCCTGCGGCCCGGGCTGCTGTGGGACGTGCTCCCCTACGTCAACGAGTACACGCCGTTCACGTCCTACAAGCTCTCCGAGACCATCCAGATGCTGCTGCTCACCGGCCTGGGCTTCTGGCTGCTCATCGCCAAGCTCGGGGCCAAGCCGGGGACCATGCTCGACCTCGACTGGCTCTACCGCGTGGGGCCGTGGCGGGTGGCCGCCGCCGCCCGTAGCCTGCCGCGGCGGCGACCCGACCGGGAGCCGGCGCCCGTGGGCGCGACGGCCTCGGCACAGGCGGCCACCTCGATGGTCGAGCGCCTGCCGCTGATCGGCCCGAGCCTGGCCGGCACGAGCCGGCCCCCGGGTGCCCCGCCGCCCGCGCATCCGACCTGGATCCTCGGCGTGGTGATCTTCGGAGTGTCCATGATCCTCCTCGGCGTGAGCCTGGCGTCATGAGCATGCGCCTCGTCGTCCACTTCCTGCTCATGCTCGGCTTCTGGCTGCTGCTGTCCGCCCGGTTCGATCCGGTGTTCCTCGGCATGGGCATCGCCTCGGCGGCGCTGGTGGCGTGGCTGACCCATCCCCTGGTCGACCGGATCCTGGGCCCCGACCTCGGCGGTCCCCGGGTCTTCGTGCAGCGCGCGTTCCGGTACGCGGTCTACGTGCTGTGGCTCATCTCGCGGATCATCCCCGCGGGGCTGCAGGTGGCCTACCACGTGCTCCACCCACGCCTGCCGATCGATCCCGGCGTGCTGCGCTTCCGCACCACGCTGCGCAGCCCGATCGCGCGGTCGATCCTGGCCAACTCGATCACCCTGGTCCCGGGGACCATGACGATCGAGGTCGACGGCGACGAGTTCGCCGTGCACGCCTTCATCCCCTCGGCCGCGGACGACCTCGCCTCGGCGGTGCTGCAGAACCGCATCGCCGACGTCTTCCTCGAGGAGCACGAGCAGGCGCCACACGTGGTCTGGGAGCCGTCGACGTGGAGGGCACAGCCATGATCGGTGGGTTCCTGCTCGGTGCGCTGCTCGCGGTGGGCGTGCTCATCATCGCCGGGCTCGTGCGGGTGTGGCTCGGCCCCACGATCTTCGACCGGCTGATCGCCGTCGCCCTGGTGTCGGTCAACGGCGTGGTGATCATCGTCCTGCTCGGCTTCTACTTCGAGCGGCCGATCCTGTTCCTCGACATCGCGCTCGGCTACGCGCTGCTGGCGTTCCTGGTGCCGATCGCACTGGGCAAGTACTTCGAAGGGACGGGGCACCGATGAGCATCGTCGCGATCCCCCTCATCGGCGCCGGCCTGGCCTTCCTGGCCGTCAGCGCCCTGGGCCTGTTCCGCCTGCCGGACCTCTACACGCGCGGCCACGCCGTGGCGAAGTCGGAGACGCTGGGCCTGCTGCTCATCTTCGGCGGGCTGTTCTTCCACCCGGCGCTGACCCCCGACGCCGCGGTCCGACTGCTGTTCGTGCTGGCGTTCGCCATGATCGCCAACCCGACCGCGGTCCACGCCCTGCTGCGCGCCGCGCGCCGCTCGGGCCAGCGCCCCTGGCACGCGAAGGAGGGGGACGTATGATCCTGTCGCTGGACATCCTGCTCTTCGCGATCCTGATCGTGACCGCCCTGCTCGCACTGCAGGTCAAGGACCTGCTCACGGCGGTGGCGATGCTCGCCGGCTACAGCCTGTTCGCTGCGCTGCTGTTCGCGGGGATGCAGGCGGTGGACGTCGCCTTCGTCGAGGCCGCCCTCGGAGCGGGGTTGACCGGCGTGCTGCTGATCGCTGCGATCCTGGCGACATCGCGCCGCATCGACGGCCAGGAGGGGATGCTGCGCCGGGTCGTGGTGGGCTCGCTGGTGGTCGGCTTCGTCGCCCTGATGCTGTTCGCCAGCGGCGGGCTGCCCGACCGCGGCGACCCCGAGGCGCCGGCGCACCAGCGTGTGGCACCGGCCTATCTCGAAGGCTCGATGGAGCAGACCCAGACGCCCAACGTCGTCACCGCCGTGCTGGCCGACTACCGCTCGATGGACACCCTCGGCGAGACGCTGGTGATCCTCACGGCGGCGCTGGCGGCCTCGCTGGTGCTGGTCCGGCGCGAGGAGGGCGAGCCATGACCGGCGGCTACCCCAGCGAGGTCGTGCGGGTCGTGTGCACGGTCCTCTCCCCCTTCATCGCGGTGTTCGGCCTCTACGTCATCGCCCACGGCCACTACGGCCCGGGCGGCGGGTTCGCGGGCGGTGTCATCGTCGCGGTGGGCGCCATCCTGCCGCGTATGACGCTCGCCGAGGACCTGGCCTACCGGGCGATCCCCTCGATCACGGGCCCGCTGGCGGGCGGCATCGGGATGCTGCTGTTCATCCTCTGCGGGGTGGCGCCGATGCTGGCCGGCGGCGCATTCCTCGACTACGAGGCGCTGGCGATCGCCGGGATGGAGGCCGCCCGGGCCCGCTACCTGGGGATCCTCGCGGTGGAGATCGCCGTGGGGCTCGCGGTGTTCGGCGCCCTGGTCCTGATCTACGACGTGCTGGCCGGGAGGACCGACTAGATGCCCGAGCTGTTCCTCGACCGCTACGTCTACCTGTTCGTCCTCGTGCTGCTGGCGATCGGGCTGTACGGGATGCTCGCCAAGCGCAACCTCGTGCAGAAGATCATCGGGCTGACGATCTTCACCACCGCCATCTACCTGTTCTTCATCGAGGGCAGCGTCAAGGACGGCGCGTCGGCACCGGTGATCGACCCCGCGCTGGGGCCGACCGTCGACGCTGCCGACTACGTCGACCCGCTGCCGCACCTGCTGATCCTGACCGCCATCGTCGTCGGCGTCGGCATCGTCGGGGTGGCCCTGGCGATGGTGGTGCGCATCTACCGGATCCACGGGACCCTGGACGAGGACGAGCTCGTACGGCGCATGTCGGCGCCCAAGGCCGAGGTCGGCGCCCCGGGCGACACGCCCGGCGCCGACCGCCCGGACGACGACGGCACGGCCGCGGACGACGGGGACGGGCAGTCACCCGACGACGAGCGCGGAGGGGAGCGCTGACGTGAGCCTGCTCCCCATCCTGTTCGTCCTCATCCTGCTCACGGGCGCCGTCGTGGCGACCCTGGTGGGCCTGTGGCGCGCCGCCGCTGCCCAGGTCGTGGCCGTGGTGACGATGGCCGCCGGGCTCGTCGTCGCCGTCGTCGGGCTGATGACCACGCTGCGCGAGGGACCGATCCGCCACGAGGTCGGCGGCTGGGCCCCGCCGGTGGGCATCGAGTACGTCCTCGATCCGCTGTCGGGCTTCGTCGCCGCGGTGATCGCCTTCATCGGGCTCATGGTCGCCATCTACCCGGTCAAGGCCGGCTTCGACACGCGGCCGGGCCGGGGCTCGCCCCTGTACGGGCTCGTGCTGCTGCTGCTGACCGGCCTGGCCGGCGTGATCCTCTCCGGGGACCTGTTCCACCTCTTCGTCTTCCTCGAGATCTACGCCATCGCCACCTACGCGCTGGTGGCGATGGGCGGCGACCGGGGGCTGTACGCCAGCTTCCGCTACCTGCTGATCGGCACGGCCGGCAGCGGGCTCTACCTGCTCGGCGTCGGGTTCATCTACTTCTCGACCGGCTCGCTGAACATGGCCGACGTCGCCACGCTGCTTCCCGAGCTGGCCGACTCCCCCACCATCGCCGGGGCGCTGGCGCTCATCGTCACGGGCCTGGCCGTGAAGATGGCGCTGTTCCCCTTCCACGTCTGGCTCCCCGACGCGCACAGCTACGCGCCACCGGGCGTGGCCGCGCTGCTGGCCGCGGTGCAGGTCAAGGCCGCCGCCTACGCGCTGATCCGCATCCTGTTCGACGTGTTCGGCCCGGCCTACGTCGCCGACCTGCACGTGACCACGCTGCTGGCCTACTTCGGCGCGGGCGGCGTGGTCGTCGGCTCTGTGATGGCGGTTCGGGTCAAGGACATCAAGCGGCTGCTGGCCTACTCGACCGTCGCCCAGCTGGGCTTCATCGGCATGGGCATCGGCATGGCCACGCCGCTGGCGCTGGTGGGCGCGCTGTTCCACGTGCTCAACCACGCCATCATGAAGAGCGCGCTGTTCCTCGTCGCCGGCGGCGTGCTCGCCCAGACCGGGATCAAGGAGATCTCGCGCTACGCCGGGATGTGGCGTCGCATGCCGTGGACGATGGCAGGCTTCGGGATCGCGGCGCTGGCCATGATCGGCATCCCGCCCACCGCCGGCTTCTTCAGCAAGTGGTATCTGTTCCGCGGCAGCCTCGAGACCGGCCAGTGGGTGCTCACCGTCGTCATCATCACCTCGACGCTGCTCACGCTCGGCTACTTCCTGCGCCTGTTCGAGCAGATCTTCACCCAGGAGCCGGCCGAGGAGGCCGTCGAGCAGGCGCGCGAGCCCGAGGCGCGGGTCGTCGGCCCGGTCGCGGTGCTGGCCGGCGCGCTGCTGGTGTTCGGGCTGGGCAACGCCGTGGTGATCACCCAGGTGCTCGACCCGATCGCCCAGCGGCTGCTCGGCTGACCCGAGGGCGGCAGGGTGGCCCGCGGCCACCACCTCGATGCGACAAGGCGTGGCTGTGCAGATCGGCGTCATCGGCGGCGGCATCGTGGGGCTCGCGCTCGCGCGGGAGCTGGTGCGCACGCGGCCGGGCGCCCGGGTGACGGTGCTCGACAAGGAGCCCCAGGTCGCGCGTCACCAGAGCGGACGCAACAGCGGGGTCGTCCACGCCGGCCTGTACTACGAGCCCGGCTCCCTCAAGGCCCGCCTGTGCCGCCGCGGCGCGCAGCTGCTCGCCCAATACTGCCGCGAGCGCCACCTGCCCTACCGGGCCGTCGGCAAGGTCGTCGTCGCCACCGACGAGACCGAGCTCGACCGTCTGCACGCCCTGCACGGCCGTGCGAGCGCCAACGGCGTGCCCGGCATCCGGCTGCTGGCTCCCGATGAGCTCAGCGAGCTCGAGCCGTACGCCCGAGGCCTGGCGGCACTGCACTCCCCCACGACCGCGGTTACCGACTTCGCCGCCATCGCGCGGTCGCTCGCCGCCGACGTGGTTGCTGAGGGAGGCACGGTCGAGACCGGAGCGGAGGTGGCGTCGCTGGGTCGGCTGCCGGGCGACCGGGGCGTGGAGGTCCGGCTCGCGGATGGCGGACCCGCGCGAGGATTCGACACCCTGGTGATCTGCGCCGGGCTGCACACCGACCGTCTCGCCGTCCAGGCCGGCGACGACCCGGACCCGCGCATCATCCCCTTCCGCGGCGAGTATCACGAGCTCGTGCCGGCGCGCCGCCACCTGGTCCGCGGCCTCATCTATCCCGTTCCCGACCCCACGCTGCCGTTCCTCGGCGTGCATCTGTCCCGCGGGTGGGACGGGACGGTGACCGTGGGGCCCAACGCGGTGCTCGCCGGTGCGCGCGAGGGCTACCGGTGGGGCGCGGTGGCACCGGGTGATCTGCGCGAGATCGCCGCCTGGCCCGGCACCCGGCGCCTGGCCGCCCGCTACTGGC
>SKLC01000097.1 GCA_007123425.1 Nitriliruptoraceae bacterium | reverse complement strand
TGGTGCTCGCGGTGCCGGTCGGCGCCCCCGACAGCGTCGCGGCGCTGGCGACGGAGGCCGACGAGGTGATCTGCCTCCACGCACCCCGCGGGTTCGCCGCGGTCGGCCAGTGGTACCGGGACTTCGGCCAGACCGACGACGCGACCGTCGTCGAGCTGCTCGACCGCGCCCGGTCCCGGCCGGGCCTCACCGACCCGCGGTAGCGCGCTCCGGCGTGGCTGACCCCGCTGCCCACGGCGTCCCGCGCCGCGCGGTCGACCGTTCGTACAGCGCCCGGGTGGCATGCCGGGGGGCGACCTCCGTACCATGTCCGCCCGACGCCGCCGACCGGCGGCGGCTCTCTCCCGCAACGCCAAGGGGCAGCCCTCGCACCTCGCGGGCCCGTGTCACGCGCGCCATGCATGAGGGTGCAAGCCCCGCTCAAGGAGGCGACGAGCTCGTGGCCATCGTGGTCCAGAAGTACGGCGGCACCTCCGTGGGCGACGTCGAGCGCATGAAGCGCGTCGCCGATCGCGTGTCGCGAACCCACCGGGACGGCAACCAGACCGTGGTCGTGGTCTCGGCCATGGGCGGCACCACCGACGACCTCGTCGGGATGGCGTCCGCGATCAGCGACGCGCCACCCCAGCGCGAGCTCGACATCCTGGTCTCGTCCGGCGAGCGCATCTCGATGTCCCTGCTGGCCATGGCGCTCGCCGAGCGCGGGGTGCAGGCGAAGTCGTTCACCGGCTCGCAGGCCGGCATCATCACCGACGAGTCGCACGGCAAGGCGCGCATCGTCGATCTCACGCCCGGCCGGGTGCAGGAGGCGCTCGACGAGGGCAACGTCGTCATCGTCGCCGGCTTCCAGGGCGTGAGCGCGAAGACCAAGGACATCACCACGCTCGGGCGCGGCGGGTCGGACACCACCGCGGTCGCGCTGGCCGCCGCCCTCGAGGCCGACGTCTGCGAGATCTACACCGACGTCGACGGCGTGTTCACCGCGGACCCGCGCATCGTGCCCGACGCGCAGAAGCTCGACACCGTCTCCTACGAGGAGATGCTGGAGCTGGCCGCGCAGGGCGCCAAGGTCCTGCAGGTGCGCTCCGTGGAGTTCGGACGCAACCACGGCGTGCGCATCCACGTCCGCTCGTCGTTCAGCTACCGGGCCGGCACCTGGGTGGGCCCACAGGAGGACAAGGTGGAGGACGCGATCATCTCCGGTGTCGCCCATGACACCTCGGAGGCCAAGCTCACCATCCAGCACGTCCCCGACGAGGTCGGCGTCGCGTCGAAGCTGTTCGCCGCGCTCGCCGACGCCAACATCAACGTCGACATGATCGTGCAGAACGTCTCCCAGAAGGGGGCGACCGACATCTCGTGCACGGTCCCGCGCGGCGAGGTGGACAAGGCGACGCAGGTGCTCGAGCCGCTGGCCAAGCAGATCGGCGCCGGCGACGTGGTGCTCGACCCCGAGATCGCCAAGGTCGCCCTGGTGGGCGCCGGCATGAAGACCCACCCCGGCGTCGCCGCCAAGATGTTCACCGCGCTGTCGGACGCCGGCGTCAACATCCAGATGATCTCCACCTCCACGATCCGGGTGTCGGTGGTCGTCGATGCCGACCAGGTCGAGCAGGCGGTGCGCGCCGTGCACGAGGCGTTCGATCTCGGCGAGTCCGCCGTCGAGCAGGGGGCCAGCTGATGGGGCTGCGTGTCGCGATCGTCGGAGCCACGGGCGCGGTGGGCCAGCAGATGCGTGGCCTGCTCGAGCGCCGCGACTTCCCTCTCGAGGGTGACCCGCTCTACCTCGCCTCCCACCGCTCGGCCGGCAAGAAGCTGCCGTGGAAGGGCGGCGAGGTCGAGGTGCAGGCCATCTCCGAGGACGCCTTCGAGGGCGTCGACGTCGCGCTGTTCTCCGCCGGCGGGGGCCGCTCCAGGGAGTGGGCGCCGGTCGCCGCCGAGAAGGGTGCGGTCGTCATCGACAACTCGTCGGCCTTCCGCATGGACGATCAGGTCCCGCTGGTGGTCAGCGAGGTCAACCCCGAGGCCATCAGCGACCGGCCCAAGAACATCGTCGCCAACCCCAACTGCACCACCATGGTGCTGATGGTGGCGGCCAAGCCCCTGCACGCCGCGTTCGGCCTGACCGAGATGGTCGCGATGAGCTATCAGGCCGCGGGCGGCGCGGGCCAGGGCGGCATCGACGAGCTGCTGACCCAGGCGCGGCAGCTGCTCGACCTCGACCCGCAGCAGCTGGTCTCCGACGGCGCGGCCGCGGAGGCGGGCGTCGACGCGGAGAGCTTCAGCAAGGCGATCGCGTTCAACGTGCTCGCCCACTGCGGCAACTTCACCGACGAGCGCCACACCGACGAGGAGTGGAAGCTCGTCAACGAGTCGCGCAAGATCCTCGAGGCGCCCGCCCTGAAGGTCTCGCCGACCTGCGTGCGGGTGCCGGTGGTCGTCGGCCACGGGATCTCGGCGCGCCTGACCTTCTCGCAGTCGGTGGACCGCAAGGCCGCGGTCGAGGCCCTGGCCGATGCGCCCGGGCTGGAGGTCGTCGACGGCGTGGACGCCGACGGTGAGGAGCTGGCCTACCCCACCCCGCTGGCCTCGGCCGGCAGGGACGAGGTGATGGTCGGCCGCATTCGCGAGGACCTGGCCGACCCCAACAGCCTGGGCCTGTGGGTCGTGGGCGACAACCTGCTCAAGGGCGCGGCCCTGAATGCCGTCCAGCTCGCGGAGCTCGTCGCCGAGGGGCGCTGACCCACCCGGTGCCGCCCGGGTCCGGGCCCCGCCTCGCGCGCGGGGCCCGAGGGCGACCCTGGCCGGACAGACTCCGACGTCCGGCCAGGTGAGTCGTTAGGCTCCACGCGCAAGACTGGCGACGGATGGCCCGACGCTCTCCTCGGAGACCGGGGACGACCAGTACCACTCCCGCGGCGTCGGCGCTGTCGTTGGTCCCACGACGGGGCGCCGATGACGAAGGGAGAAGACTGGTGAGCACGGACACGGAGGCAGGCACCCGACGGTTGCGGGACACCATCCACCCGGTGGTGTTCCCGGTCTCGGCGGTCGTGATCCTCGCGGTCGCGATCTTCGCGATGGCGGTCCCCAACGTCGCCGAGGAGGTCTTCACCGAGACCCGGCTGTTCCTGGAGGGCACCTTCGGGTGGTTCTACATCCTGGTGATGGCCGCGCTGCTCGTCACCGCCGTCTTCCTGGTGGTCAGCCCGTACGCACGGATCAGGCTCGGGCCCGACGACGCGAAGCCCGACTACAGCACCGGCGCATGGTTCGCGATGCTGTTCAGCGCGGGCATGGGCATCGGCCTGGTGTTCTGGGGCGTGGCGGAGCCCGTCTTCATCTTCGACGCGCCGCCGTTCGCGGAGAGCCAGTCGACCGCGGCCGCCCAGGAGTCGATGAACTTCGTCTTCCACCACTGGGGCTTCAGCCCCTGGGCCGTGTACGCGATCATCGGGCTCGGCCTGGCGTACTTCGGCTTCCGCCGGGGCCTGCCGATGACGGTGCGGCAGCTGTTCCGGCCGCTGCTCGGTGACCGGGTGGAGGGCCCGATCGGGCACGTGATCGACATCGTGTCGGTCGTGGCCACCATGTTCGGGATCGTGACCTCGCTGGGCCTGGGCGTGACCCAGATCGCGGCGGGCATCGGCTACGTCAGCGACTGGGACCCGGGCAGCGGCGGGATGGTGCTCATCATCGCGGTGATCACCGCGATGGCCACGCTCTCGGTGATCGGGGGGCTGGACAAGGGCATCAAGCGCCTGTCGCAGATCAACATGGCAGCGGCCGCGCTGCTGGCGGTCTCGGTGATGGTCGCCGGGCCCACGCTGTTCCTCATCTTCGCCTTCGTGGACAACACCGGCAGCTACCTGCAGAACATGATCAACACGCTGCTGCTGACCGGCAGCTACGACGAGGGCGCACGCGAGTTCCTCGACGCCTGGACGATCTTCTACTGGGCGTGGTGGATCTCCTGGTCGCCCTTCGTGGGCATGTTCATCGCCCGCGTCTCCTACGGCCGCACGATCCGGGAGTTCGTGCTGGGCGTGCTGGTCGCCCCCACGGTGGTGTCCTTCGCCTGGTTCACGATCTTCGGCAACACCGCGCTGGAGACCGAGGGCGTGGTCGACGGGGTGCTGGAGCAGGGCACCGACGTGGGGATGTTCGTCCTGCTGGAGAACCTCGGGATCCCCGGTGGCCTGGTGACCGGGCTGTCGCTGCTGACGATCTTCGTCGTGGCGGTGTTCTTCGTCACCAGCTCCGACTCCGGCTCCTTCGTCATCGACATGCTCACCTCGGGCGGTGACCTCCACCCGGCGGTGCAGACCCGGGTGTTCTGGGCCGTCACCGAGGGTGTGCTGGCCGCTGCCCTGCTGCTGGCCGGCGGGGAGGCCGGCCTGGACGGGCTGCAGGCTGCGGCGATCGCTGCCGGGCTGCCCTTCGCGGTCGTGCTGGTGTTCGCGATCTGGTCGCTGCTCAAGGGGCTGCGCGAGGACCTGCCACGCGCCCCCCGGGGCCGACAGCGCGACCTGCCCGCCACGATCCCCGAGGCCACCAAGCGGGAGCGTGAGCAGCGGGAGCGGGAGCTCGAGCTCAAGTCCAAGGAGCTCGACCTACGCGAGCAGGAGCTCGACCAGTGGGCCGAGGAGCTCGAGGCCTCCGGCAACGGCGGCCGATCCGCGGGTGGCCCACCCGCGCCGCCCGACGCCCGCGGCGAGACCTGACGCCCGACCGGCGTCGTCCGCATCGAGCGCACCGTCACGAGCCCCGGGCCCGGCCCGGGGCTCCGCGCTGGCCGGTCCCGCGAGGGACGAAGCACGTAGGGTCACCCGGAGCGGCCGCCGGGGCCACACGACAGACGCAGCCTCCGGGGTGTCAGCAGACGCAGGGGCTGGCGTCGCACTTGGGGCACCGGTCCGCGTAGCGGGTGGCGGCCTCGGCCAGGTCGACGCCGGTCAGCTCCGCCAGCGATGCCAGCCAGGCCAGCACGTCGGAGAACTCCTGCATCCGCTCGTCGTGGCCCTGGCGGTGGATCGCGCGGGACAGCTCCCCGACCTCCTCGACGAACCACGCGAAGGTGCCCTCCACGCCGCGGGCTCGGTCGCGGGCGCCGTAGGTGTCGCGAACCATCGCCTGCAGCCGCTCGATCTCCACGCCCGCGCTCCTCGTCGTCGGCCACGACGACGGGAGGCGCGGCCCGAGATCGGCCGCGCCTCCCGTGACGCTCACACGCGATGGTCGGGATGGGCGGATTCGAACCGCCGACCTCCTCGTCCCGAACGAGGCGCGCTAACCAAGCTGCGCTACATCCCGGCGTCGTGTGAGGGCTCCCGAACGGGAGCGATTCGGGAGGGTACACGTGCTCCCTGGGGCAAGCGAACCGCGGCGGCACACGGCGGGGACGACGGCGCGTCGGGCCTCGGGCCGCGGGCGACTCGGGCCCCGTGCTGGGCAGGGGCCGCGCGTCAGGCGGTGAGCTCGAGCAGGGTGGCCTCCGGCCGGCAGGCGAAGCGCACCGGCGCGTAGCGGCTGTGCCCGAGCCCGGCGGAGACGTGGAGCCACCCCCCGTCGTGGCGTGACAGGCCGCGCGCCTGGGACAGCGGCAGGTCGCAGTTGGCGACGAGCGGGCCCACGCCCGGGATGCGCAGCTGGCCCCCGTGCGTGTGCCCGGACAGCAGCAGGTCGTAGCCGGCGGCACGCAGGCGGCCCAGCGCGAGCAGGTAGGGCGCATGCACCAGGCCCAGACGCAGCACCGCCGTCGGGTCGCTGAGCCGGATCCGGTCGACGGGCGGGATCACCGCGGGGTCGAGGTGCGGGTCGTCCATGCCCCCGACCGCCACCCGCCCCACGGGGGTGTCGACGGTCAGGGCCTCGGCGCGCACGGTGCGGTAGCCCACCCGGGCGAGCTCGTCGATCAGCGCCGGCGTGTCCAGGGGCGTGCCGTGGACACGCCGCTCGGGCCGCGTCAGGTAGGCCAGCGGCGACTTCGGCACGGGCCCGTACAGGTCGTTGGAGCCCAGCACGACCAGTCCGGGCCGCCCGCCCGTGGTCAGCGGCGCCATCGCGCGGGCCGCCAGGCGCTCGGTGCCGACCCCGCCCAGGAGGTCGCCGGTGACGACCACCAGGTGGTGGTCGAGCTCCGACAGCGAGGCCAGGAACCGGGTCCGGTGGTGCTGGCCGGCGACGAGATGCACGTCGCTGACGTGCAGGACGCGCAGCGGCCCCGCGGCCGGTTCTCGGAGCACGCCCGGCACCCGGACGCGGCGTAGGGCGTACCAGCGCGGCTCCACGAGCGTCGCGTAGGCGAGGCCAGCAGCGCCCAGGCCCACGCCCGCCGTCAGCGCGCGTGTCCACGTGCTCACCGGTGCCCGACCGCCATCAGTCGTCGTCCTGGCCCGGTGGGCCCTCGTCGCCCGGCCCACGGCCGCTGCCGGGACCGTCGTCCTCGTCGTCCCCGTCGTCGTCCCCGTCGTCGTTCTCGTCGTCCTCGTCGTCGGCGCCCTGACCGCCTCCGTTGCCGTTGTCGGGCGGGTCGTCGTCCTCCTCCGGCTCGGGCGCGGGGGCCCCGACGTCGAGCCGCACCGTGGCGTCGCGCGCGGACGGCGGGCTGCCACCGTCGGGCGTCTGGCCGACCACCCGGTCGACGGCGTCGTCGTCCGCGGTCTCGACGTCGCGGATCGAGAAGTCGTAGCCGGCGTCCTCGAGCGCATCGATCGCCGCGTCGAGGGCCAGGC
>SKLC01000161.1 GCA_007123425.1 Nitriliruptoraceae bacterium | reverse complement strand
CGGTCGGCGCCGTCCCGCGCCCGACTCGAGCGCATCGCAAGCGAGTTGGAGGACGAGACGCTGCACCGCTGGGCCACCGACGACCTGCGGTGGGATGAGATCGTGGCGATCGAGCCGATCGGTGAGCGGGAGGTCTTCGACGCGACCGTCGCGGAGCACCACAACTTCGTGGCTGAAGGACTCGTGCTCCACAACTCGATCGAGCAGGATGCGGACATCGTGGGCTTCATCTACCGCGACGAGGTGTACGACGAGGACAGCCCCGACCGCGGCATCGCGGAGCTGATCATCGCCAAGCACCGCAACGGCCGCACCGGCACCGTCCGCCTGGCGTTCCTGGACCACCTCACGAAGTTCGCCAACCTCGCCCGCGGCACTTCGGGCGCCCCGGGGGCCGGGGCGGGTGGCCCCGGCAGCACGATGCCGCCGGTCTGACCTCGTGGCGGCCTCGTGGCGGGCAGGTCCGCCGGGAGATCGTGGCCGGGCTTAGAACCAGTCGCGGTAGGGGGCCGGGACCCTGCGCAGGAGCAGGATGGTGGGGACGCTGCTGACGAGGGCGAGTGCGAGCGCGAGCGCAGGAAGCCAGAAGGCCACCCCGATGCCGGCGACCAGCAGCGACGTGTTCGCGACGAAGGCCAGCACGATGCGCCGGTAGGCGGCCTCGGGGAGTGGCTGCCGCCAGGCGTGCCTCGCGTGGGCCCGCGCGAGAAGGGCGAGGTAGGTGGCCCCGAGCAGGGCGAAGGTCGCCAGGAACGGCGCGACGGCTGCGGTGACGAAGGGGTACGAGCCGAGCACGCTGGTCGGGAACGGGACCAGTGCCACGAGTCCGAGGAAGGCGAGGTTGATGACCGTGAGCCCCGGCTCGGTGAGCGCCAGCCGCTGGAACAGCTTGCGGTGGGCGTACCACTGGCTGGCCACCAGGGCGAAGGCCAGCACGTAGGCGCCGAGCTGGGGAAGGTCGGCGTAGAGGGCAGCGGCGAGGCCGTCGACCGCGGCCTCAGGGACGTCGACCGTCAGCACGAGCAGTGTCATGGCGATGGCGAACACGGCGTCGCTGAGGTTGACGACCCGGGCGAACTCGTTGCTGTCCCGGCCCTCAGCCGTCCGCCGGCTGGAGGGCCCCGGCGTCGTGTGCGAGGTCATCGTCGTCCCTCCTCGCCTGCGCTGCCTGCCGATCCGGGCTGGCGTCCCGCCGCATCACCCACAGCCCTGGCAGCCACGCGGCCCGCCTGATGTGGCGGACCGTCGCGAACCCGAATCGTTCGTAGATCGGCGGGTTGACGGGGTCGGTGGTCTCGAGCCAGGCGGCTGCGCCGTCCTCGTCGCAGCGAGTCAGCTGCCGGTCGAGCAGCGCGCGGGCGAGTCCCTGACCCCGGTGGTCGGGGGAGGTGGCGAGGAAGGCGAGATGCCAGGCGAGCCCGGCCGAGGCTCGCGCGACGGCACGCCGGCGGGCCAGGACCAACGGCACCGCCTCGGGGGAGTAGCGCAGCAGCACCGACGTCTTGTGCGGCACGGGGCGCAGGAGCCGAGGCAGTGCGGGCACCGCCTGCACGAGGGCTCGGCCGAGGCCGCCGAGCGACCCCGTGCCGCGGCCCGGTGGATGCCAGATGGCGACCCCACCCACCACGCCGTCGACCGTTGCCACGTGGACCGACCCGAGCTCCATCGTCCACCCCAGCTCGAGGTGAGCCCCGGTCCGCAGGACCGTCGCTCGGGTCCGCGGGTCAGGGAGCAGCACGCGGCTGCCGGGCTCCTCCGCGAAGCCACGAGCGAGCACCTCGGCGGCATCGTCGAGGTCGTCCCGCCGCAGCGCCCGCACCTCGACGGTGCCCGCGGGACGCCGCGGCGCGTACGAAGCGGTCATGGTGGGCCTCCTCGCCGGGGGCGCTTGTGAGCATCCGGCAGCGCGAGCACCGATGGCAGGTGGGAAGGCCCCGAGGTCGGGGGCCCATCGGCCCTGATGTGCCGTGGCCGCGGGCTCGCGGCGGTGGGATCGGTGGTGGGCCTCGCCGCGGTCGTGCGATCGCGCCCGGTGCCGGGCCGCGTCACCCGTCGGGGTGCTCGCTCGTTGTCAGATGAGCCGCACCCCACGGGGCGCCGTGGGACCGACGCTCGGCGATACGTCGGGGCGTCGGGGCGGCGCCTTCGAGGGGAGGGAGCGACGGATGCGCGCGGACCCGGTCGTGGTGCGACGCATCGTCGGCACCGCGTCGGCGGTGCTGCTGCTCGCCGTGTCCGCCCTCGCCCTCGATGCGCGCTTCACCACCCCGGGGGCCTACGAGGTCACCGCGGAGCTCGGCCGTGCCGGCTCCGGGCTGCGGGCCGGCAGCGACGTCAAGGTCCGCGGCGTGCGCGTCGGCCGCGTCGCCGAGGTGCGGATCGCCGACGACGGGGCGGCGGCCGCGACCCTGGAGCTCGAGCCCGAGCCGCGCCTGCCCGACGACGTGGTGCCGGTGGTCACCCCCAAGACCTTCCTGGGCGAGAAGCAGGTGGAGCTGCGCACCGGCCGCGAGCTCGGCGCGCCGTTCCTCGAGGCGGGCGACGTCCTCGCGGCGCCGGCGCAGCTGCAGCCGATCGAGCCCGTGGCGGTGGTCGACGAGGTCGGCACGCTGCTGCGCGACCTCGACGAGGCCAAGCTCGCCGCCTTCGTGGACGCGCTGGCCGCGTTCGACCTCGACGACGCCGAGCGCTTCGGCGAGGGCATCGACGCGGGCGCCGAGCTCGCGGAGTTCCTGGCCCGCACCGCGCCGGAGCAGACCGAGCGCCTCGGCGACGCGGCGCTGGCCCTCGACGCGCTCGCCGACGCCAGCGGCGATCTCACCCGGCTCGCGCGACAGCTGCCCGACGGGGCCGCGCCGATCGTGGACAACCGGCAGGCGCTGGGCGACACCATCGACAGCGTGGAGCCCTTCGCCGCGACGGTGGGCGAGTTCCTCGAGGTCGAGGAGGAGGCCGTCGGCGCGCTGCTGGCCGTCGGCGACCGCATCGGCGAGGTGCTGGACCCGCGCCTGCACGAGGTCGGCTCGATGGTCCACGGCATCTACCGCTACGCGCTGATGTTCGGCCAGGCCGGCGGACAGCTCGACGACGGCAGCGTCTTCGCCAACTTCCGCGCCTTCCTCGGCGAGGAGGGCGAGTTCCTGCTGCTGTGCGAGACGCTGCCCGCGGAGCTGGCCGCCGTGGCGCCGGGCTGCCGGCCAGGGGAGGTGGGCAGCTGATGAGCACGACCCTGGCCATCTCCCTGCGTTTCGTCGCCTTCACGGCGGGCTGCCTGCTGTGCCTGGGCTGGCTGATCACGATGATCGGCAACGTCTCCTGGTTCGTTCCCCGCGACACCTACGAGGCCGTGGTCGCCGACGTGGGCGGCCTGCTCGTCGACGACGCCGTCAAGATCTCGGGCGTCGAGGTCGGCAAGGTCGAGGGGCTCGACGTCGACCGCGGCCACGCCATCGTCACCTTCTCCGTCGACGACCATGTGGAGCTCGGCGACGAGACCGTCGTGCGGGTGCGGTGGAAGAACGCCCTGGGCACGCGGCTCCTCGACCTCGACACCGGCGGGCAGCGCACCGTCGAGCCGGGTCACCGCTTCGGGCTCGAGGCCACCCGGCCGCCGGCGGACCTCGACACCTTCCTCGCCCGGGCGAACCCGATGCTGCAGGCGATCGACGTCGAGCTGTCGAACCAGCTCATGCGCGAGCTCGGCGACGCCCTCGACGGCCGCGAGGTGGAGGTCCAGCAGCTGATCCGCGACGCCAGCGAGGTCCTGGACGTCGTCGCCACCCGCGACGAGGCGGTGGCCACCGCCCTGCGCGACGGCGCCGCGATCGCCGACGCCTACGCGCAGCGGCGCGACACGCTCGAGCGGCTGCTGGCCGACGCCGCCGACCTCGGCGAGGGCCTGTCCCAGCGCACCGACGTGCTGCTGGAGGCCGTGGCCGCGCTCACCGAGGCACAGCGGGAGCTCGAGGCGCTGGTCGACGACAACGACGCGACCATCCGCGCGCTGCTGGACGACCTCGACCGGGTCACCGCGATCGTCGGCGCCCAGCACGACGACGTGCAGCGGATCCTGGAGGGCACCGGCCACGGCGTGGTGCAGTACCACCGGATCTCGCGGTGGGGGGAGTGGTTCAACATCCGGGCCGCGGGGCTGAGCTTCGACGAGCAGGTCATCTCCAGCGAGCGCGGAGCGAGCCTGCCGCCGCGGGAGGAGCGCTGATGCTCATCGAGCGCTCCCACTTCGTGATCGGCCTCGTCGTCGGCGTGCTGCTGCTGGCCGGCGGCGCCTACGCGCTCACCCTGCAGGCGGGCGCGCTCGCGGCCGGCGACGACGTCCTCGTCGAGCTCGCCGACGCGGACCGCCTCGAGGCGGGCGCGCCGGTGCGCATCGCCGGGGTGCGGGTCGGGCAGGTGATGGGCGTCGAGATCGCCGGGGACCGCGTGCACGCGACGGTGCGCACGCCCGAGGCGCTGCCGGCCGACACCCGCGCGCGGATCACCACCACCAACGCGCTGGGGGCCCGCGCGATCACGCTCGAGCCGGGCGACGAGTGGGACGCCCTGCTCAACGACGAGCCGGACCCGGTGATCCCCCTGGAGCGCACCGAGGCGTTCGTCGACCTGCCCGACGTCACCGACGAGACCGTCGCGGTGCTCGAGGAGGCCGACACGGAGGCCGCCGCGCGCCTGTTCACCAGCCTCGCCGACGTCACCGAGGACCAGCACGACGAGGTGGGGGCGCTGCTCGACGGGCTCGAGGAGGTCGGCGGCGTGGTCGCCGACAACCGGGTGGAGCTCGAGGGCTTCCTCGACGACGCGGGCGAGCTCCTCGAGGTGCTCAACGACGCCGACGGGGACCTGCTGCGCACCATCGACGGGATGGGCGAGGCGGTGGCCGCCCTCGACGCGCGGCGCGACGACCTGCTCGAGTTCGTCCGGGCCACCGCCGAGACGTCGGCGACCACCGCCGACCTCGTCGAGGAGGAGCGCGAGACCATCGACGCGATCCTCGACGAGGTGGCCGGGCTGCTCGCCGTCGTCGACGACCACCAGGTCGACCTCGCCCACCTCGTCGGCTACGTCGGGGTGGCCTTCGAGGGCTTCGCCACCGTCGGCGAGAGCCAGGGCGAGGACAACCCCTACTGGGGCGACATCTTCACCACCGGGTTCGGCGCGGTCGGGGTCGACGCCGTGGCCGGGTGCGGGGGGCTGCTCGACGAGCTGCTCGATCAGCTGCTCGGGCCGGGGCCCGACTGCCCCGGAGAGGAGCAGTCCGCGCTCGAGCCCGACAGCGGGCTGGCCCCCGACGGCGACATGCCCGGCCCGGATGAGCTCGACGCGCCGATCGAGCAGCGGGGCCCCGGGGCGGCGGGCCTGCTGCGTGGCATCGGACCGGCCCACGGGACCGAGGCCGGGGACGGCGAGCGCGACCCCGGCGCGGGCCCCGCGGACGAGGAGCGCGCCGGGCTCGGGCGCTTCCTCGGCGAGGCGCTGCTGGGAGGTGGCTCGTGAGGCACCGCACACGGACGACGCGATGGCTGCCCGCCGTGCTCGTGGGCCTGGCGCTGCTGGCGACCGGGTGCCTGGGCGATGGCGACCAGACCTTCGACGTGGAGCTCGCCCGCGCGCACAACCTCTTCGTGGGCTCCCCGGTGAAGGTGCTCGGCGTCGAGGTCGGCAGCGTCGAGGCGCTGGCCACGCCCGAGGGCTCGGACACCGTGGTGGCGACCGTCAGCGTCAGCGGCGACGTCGACGTGCCCGCCGACGCCACGGCACGGCTCGTCCAGGGCACCGTGCTCGGCGAGCGCTTCATCCAGCTCGACCCGCCCTACACCGGCGGGGCCCGGTTGGAGCAGGGCGGAACGATCCCGCTGGAGCGCACGGCGATCCCGGCGGAGTTCGACGAGCTGCTGGCCTCCCTCGAGGAGTTCCTGGGGGGCCTGCCCGCGGACGAGGTGGACCGGTTCATCGTCAACGTCGCCGAGATGCTGGTCGGTCGCGGGGAGCAGCTGGGCACCACCCTGGAGGCGACCTCCGACGCGCTGGCGACGCTGCGGGCCAACGACGACGAGCTGGTCTCGCTGCTGGTGGGCGTGGCCGACCTCACCGAGACGCTGGGCACGCGCGACGCGGAGCTGCGGGCCCTGCTCGACGACTACGCGAGCCTGTCGCAGACGCTCGCGGCCGAGCGCGACACCATCGACCTGGCGCTGGCCGAGGCCGCCCGGGTGCTCGTCGAGGTGGAGGACCTGCTCGACGAGCAGGGCGAGCGGCTGGGCGCGAGCACCGAGGTGCTCACGCGCATCGGCCGGACCGTCGACCGCAACCACACCGAGCTCGAGCGGGCCGTGGTCGGGCAGGCGGAGCTGTACCGCCATGCCGAGCGGGTCTTCGACCGGGAGCGCAACTGGCTGCCGCTGATCAACCACAGCGAGGACTTCCCCCGCCTCATCTCGGAGCGCCTCGGCGCCCGGCTGGCCGGGCTGTGCGACCGCGCCGGGCTGGAGGGCTGCGCGGAGCTGGACTTCTGGGAGGACTCGCTGCCGGCGCGCGTCTGCCTCGACCCGGTGCTGCCGTGCCTGCCCCCCGACGGGGAGGAGGGCGTGCCCTTCGCCGTGGCGGTCGAGGGCGCCATCGACGAGGTGCCCGAGCTCGGGGAGGAGCTGGGCGAGCCCGCGGAGCCCGACGCGCCCGACGGCGGGCAGGGCGACGCCGACGCCGACCACATCGCCGACGCGGCCGATGCGGCCGGCGACCGGG
>SKLC01000304.1 GCA_007123425.1 Nitriliruptoraceae bacterium | reverse complement strand
TGGCGCCGTCGCCGCGACCGACGAAGGTCACCGCCGCCTGGGACGCCCCCGACGGCGGGGCCGCGCCGGTCAGCACCGCGCCCTCGGGGACGAGGAGCCCGGCCGTCAGACCTCCGCGCGCCACACGGTCGGTGAGCGTCTCCGCGTCGTCGACGGGCTCGACGGCGACCCCCTCCAGCTGCTCGAGGTCGGCGACCAGCGGCGCCGCCTCCTCCGTGGCGACGACGCCCAGCCGCGAGTCGGCACCCGCGCCGAACGCGGTGCCGATGAGCACGACCAGCAGCAGCGGGAAGACGAACACGAAGAACAGGTTCGACCGGTCGCGCAGCAGCCGCACCAGCTCCATCCGGGCGATCACCAGGGCGCTCATGTGCCCACCGACCGTCGGATGCGCAGGGAGGCGAGCACGGCGGTGAGCACGGCGAAGCCCACCAGCGCAGCGGCGGACGGCAGCGCCGCGGTCCAGGCCTCGGCACCGCTGGCGTCCTGCAGCCCGCGCAGGAACCAGGCGTGCGGAGAGACCCAGGAGATGACCCGCAGCAGGCCCTCGTCGAGCGGAAGCGGGAAGAAGGCCCCCGAGACCATGCCCAGGACCACCGCGACGATGGCCTGGTGGTTGCCGGCCTGCTCCGCCGTGCGGGCGAAGCTGCCCACCAGCGCCATCAGCCCCAGGGCGGCGAGCACGATGCCGACGATGAGCGCCGCGACCGCGCCCGGCGGCCCCCACCTCGCCCCGAGCGCCACGGGGGCGGCCAGCGCCAGCACCGTCATCGAGACCAGCCCGAGCACCAGGGCGCTCAGGGCCTTGCCCACGTGGATGCTGGCGACGGGCAGCGGCGCGGCCAGCAGCCGGCGCAGGGTGCCCGCCTGGCGCTCCTCGAGCAGCCCCAGCACGCCGAACTGCACCGTGAAGAACACGAAGAACGCGGCCATGCCCGCCGAGACGTGGCTGGGGAGGTCGAGCTGGCGGTCCTGGGCGGGCTCATCGACCAGGCGCAGCGCCGGCTCGCTCGCCGCGACCTCGGCGGCCAGCGCCTGCGCACCGGCCTCGTCGAGGCCCCCGGCGGCCGTGGCGGCCGTCGTGACCGCCAGGGAGATGCGGTCGAGCTCGGCGCCGTACCGGTCGGCGATCGCCCGCGCCACCTGGGCCCGCAGCCCCCGGTCGGGGTTGACCAGCACCTCGAGGGAGGCGCCCTGGCCCGCGGTGACCGCCTGGCCGAATCCCGCGGGCAGGATCCAGGCGGCGTCGAGGTCGCCGGACGCCATCGCCTCCCGTGCCGCCTCGCGCCCGTCGAGGTCGACCAGATCGACCAGGCCCTGGCGCTGCAGCTCCGGGAGGACCTCCTCGGCGAACGAGGCGGCCGCGGGGCTGCCGTCCTCGTCGACCACCCCGGCGGTCAGGGTCAGGTCCTCCGTCTCGGGCAGGATGCCCGCGAGCAGCAGGCTCAGCCCCAGCGGCACGACGAGCGCGAACATCACCACGCTGCGGTCCCGCAGCCGCAGCCGCAGGTCCTTGGCGAGGATGGTCAGCGCACCGGCGAGCATCGGCGCTCAGTCCCGCAGCGCGCGGCCGGTGAGGTGGAGGAAGACGTCCTCGAGGTCGGGCTCGCGCACCTCCACGCCGGTGACCTGCGCGCCGGCGTCGCCGACGGCCATGAGGATCGCGGGCAGCCGCACCGCGGCGCGATCCACGAGGCAGACCACCGCCCCCTGGTCGACGACCGCGGACTGCACGCCCCCGACCTCGGCCACGGCCGTGGCCACCTCGTCGGCGGCGCCGGCCACCTCGAGGCGGATGCGGCCCTGCTCGTCGATGGTGCCCACCAGGTCCCGGCGGCTGCCCTCGGCGACGATGCGGCCCGACTCCATGATCGCGATGCGATCGCAGAGGCGCTCCGCCTCCTCCATGTAGTGGGTGGTGTAGAGCACGGCGAGGCCCTCGGCGGCGAGCGCGTCGACGCTTGCGAGGATCGCGTTGCGGCTCTGCGGATCGACGCCGACGGTGGGCTCGTCGAGGATCAGCAGCTCCGGCTCGTGGAGCAGCCCCACCCCGATGTTGAGCCGGCGCTGCATCCCACCCGAGAACTGCGAGACCCGGTCGTCGGCCCGGTCCGTGAGCCCGGTGACCTCCAGGACCTGTTGGATGCGGGCGCGCAGGCGATCGCGCCCCAGGCCCTGCAGGCGCCCGAAGAAGCGAAGGTTCTCACGGGCCGTGAGGTCGGGGTACAGGGCGATCTCCTGCGGCACGTAGCCCAGTCGGCGCTTGGGGGCGGTGGCGCGGGGATGGATGCGCTCCCCCTCGAGGGCGACCTCGCCGGCATCGGGTGTCACGAGGCCGCACAGCATCGAGATCGTGGTCGTCTTGCCCGCGCCGTTGGGACCGAGCAGCCCGTAGGTCTCGCCGCGCGCCACGGTGAGGCTCACGTCATCGACCGCGACGAGGTCTCCGAAGCACTTGCGCAGGCCGTGGGCTGACAGCACCGGACGCTCCTGGGACGTGCGCCGCGGGGACTCTACACCGGGGCGCTGCTCCCCCGGCGGCCGGCCAGCACGCGTGCGCGCCGTCGTGCCCGCTTGGTGGCGTAGAGCCGCTGGTCCGCCTCGCGCAGCAGGACGTCGGCGTCCTCGTCGGGGCGGGAGCGCGCCATGCCGACGCTGGCGGTCACGCGCACCTCGGGCCCGCTGGGCAACGGGATCGGCGCCATGATCGCGTCGGCGAGCCGCCGGGCGAGCGCCGCGACCTCGGTCTCGTCGGCGGCGTCCTCGAGGATCACGGCGAACTCGTCGCCGCCCACCCTGGCGGCGGTGTCCGTCTCCCGGGTCTCGTCCTGCAGTCGTCGCGCCACCTCGGCGAGCACCGCGTCACCGGCCTGGTGGCCGTGCGTGTCGTTGACCGGCTTGAACCCGTCGAGGTCGAGCATCAGCAGGCCGACCGGCACGTGGACGCGCCGCGAGCGGGCCAGCGCCATGTCGAGCCGCTCGGTGAAGGCCGCACGGTTCGCCAGCCCGGTGAGCGCGTCATGGTGAGCGCGGTAGACGATCTCGGCCTCCAGCTCCTTGCGGTCGGTGACGTCACGGGTGTTGAGGATGTAGTCCTCGCTGTCGGGGTGGGTGCGGCTGATCCGCGACTCGACGTGGCGGACCCGCCCCCAGACGTCGTAGAGGCGGTGGGCGAGGTGGACGCCGGCGTCCAGGTCGCCGGCGAAGGTGGTGCGCAGCACCTCGCCACGGTCCTGTTGCGGGATGAGGTCGAAGACGCTGCGGCCCAGCAGGTCCTCGGGGTGGTAGCCGTGGGCGCGCACCGTGGCCTGGTTGACCATGGTGAAGCGGCCGTCGGCATCGAGCTGGGCGATGATGTCGGCCGAGCCCTCCAGGACCGAGGCCAGGCGCGCCTCACGGTCCGCCAGCTCGGTGAGCAGCCGGGTGCGCTCCTCCGCCAGCGCGATCTCCTGGGCGAAGCG
This sequence comes from Nitriliruptoraceae bacterium, assembly GCA_007123425.1. Classification (GTDB taxonomy): domain Bacteria; phylum Actinomycetota; class Nitriliruptoria; order Nitriliruptorales; family Nitriliruptoraceae; genus SKLC01. Next base: position 3,302 of record SKLC01000304.1, on the reverse strand, counting down.
GCGCAGCGTGTCCGCCAGCGACGGGTCGGGATGACCGCGACAGCTGACCATCAGCACCGCCTGGGGCCCGCTGGGCCGGGGCAGTGGCACGTACACGAACCCCCGGTAGCGCACCTCGAGGCCCAGGCGGACCTGCAGGTCGGTCGCCTCGGCCGGACTGAGCACCCAGGGCTCGCCGGTGGCCGCGCGGCGCTGCATCTCCGGCGGCAGGCGCAGCTTGGCCACCGAACGGACCCGGCCGTGCCCCACGGCGGCCACCGCGACCCACTGGTCACCGCGCTCCTCCCAGAGCGTGGTCCGCGAGTCGGGCTGCTCGAGCAGGTCGAGGGCGGCATGGACCACGATGTCGTTGACCGCCGCCTGGTCCTCGGCGACCGCCAGCTGCCGGGAGGCCACCAGCAGACGCCGCTCCCGCCGGGCCCCGCGCTCCATCTGCTCCGCCAGCAGCCGCACCTGCCGCAAGAGCCACGTCGAGGCCAGCAGCGAGGGCAGCAGGACGGTGTGGGACCAGCGCAGCTGCGTTCCCGCGTCGATGAACGCCAGGGCCAGCGGCGCGCCGCCGACCAGCAGCGCTCCGCCGTAGGCGCGCAGCACCCGGCCGTACAGCGCCCGCTGGAAGATCACCACGTGGACCAGCGGGAACAGCACCCACCAGTGGTCCACCGCAAGGGCGCCCGCGCCCAGGGGCAGGACCGCCAGCAGATCGGCCCACCAGCGCCCCCGGGTGAGCACCATCAGCCCGGCCCAGGCGATTGCTCCCAGCAGCGCGCCGGCAGCGATGCCGCGGTCGTCGAACGGCACGGCGCCGAGCTGCGTCAGGCCCCCCAGTGCCACCAGCGCGGTGAACACCGCGACCGAGCCGCGCAGCCGTGGCAGCATCGCCCAGGGGCGCGCCGCGGCCGCCCGCTCTCCCCCGTCGGCCGCCCGGCGCGCGCTCGACCCCACGCCATGTCGACCCATCGCCCCCTCCTGCGGCCCGTGCCGTGTCGACACGGACCATCCCGTGCATCGACGCCGGTCGCAGGAAGATGAAGCAGAATCACCCGGGTCAACCCGGGCGACTAGCCCGTCCACGCCAGGGTCCCCCCGGCAGCCACCACCCTGACGGTGATGGTGGCGCCCCTGCGCGTGCGCACAGCGCTGCACGCCGGCCGCACACAGCGGTGGGCCCCGCCTTCACTCAGACGTCCGCGGCCTGCATGCTGGTCAGCTCGCGCTTGAGGTCGGCCAGCTCGTCTCGCAGCCGTGCCGCGTACTCGAAGCGCAGGTCGCCGGCGGCCTCGTGCATCTCCTCCTCGAGGCGCTGGATGAGGGCGGCCAGCTCCTCCTGCGGCAGCTCGGTGGCCTCGTCCTCGTCCCCGGCGCCGACGGGCGCGCGCTCATCGGGCCGGTAGTCCTCGCCGGCCTCCTCGGCGCGGACCGCCGCGATGATGTCGCCGACGCGCTTGCGCACGGTCTGGGGGTCGATGCCGTGCTCGGCGTTGTGGGCCAGCTGCTTCGCCCGGCGGCGCTCGGTCTCGTCCAGGGCGCTGCGCATGGCGTCGGTGACCTGGTCCGCGTACATGATCACCTGCCCGTCGACGTTGCGCGCCGCGCGGCCGATCGTCTGGATCAGCGACGTCTCCGAACGCAGGAAGCCCTCCTTGTCCGCGTCGAGGATCGCCACCATCGACACCTCGGGCAGGTCGAGCCCCTCGCGGAGCAGGTTGATGCCCACCAGGACGTCGAACTCGCCCAGCCGCAGGCTGCGCAGGATCTCCACCCGCTCGACCGTGTCGATGTCGGAGTGCAGATAGCGCACCCGCACCCCGTTGTCGAGCAGATAGTCGGTGAGGTCCTCGGCCATCTTCTTGGTCAGGGTGGTGACCAGCACCCGCTGATCGGCCTCCGTGCGGCCGCGGATCTCCTCCATGAGGTCGTCGATCTGGCCCGTGGTCGGCCGCACCACGACCTGGGGATCGACCAGGCCGGTGGGGCGGATGATCTGCTCGGCGATGGTGTCGGACTCGCGCCGCTCGTAGGCGCCCGGGGTGGCCGAGATGAACAGGCGCTGCCCGATGCGCTGGAGGAACTCGTCGAAGGTCAGCGGGCGGTTGTCCATCGCCGAGGGCAGGCGGAAGCCGTGCTCGACCAGGGTGTCCTTGCGTGAGCGGTCCCCCTCGTACATGCCCCCGACCTGCGGCACGGTCACGTGGGACTCGTCCATGAAGACGACGAAGTCCTTGGGGAAGTAGTCGAGCAGCGTGTAGGGCGGCTCGCCGGGCGAGCGGCCGTCGAAGTGGCGCGAGTAGTTCTCGATGCCGTTGCAGAAGCCGACCTCGCGGATCATCTCGAGGTCGTGGGAGGTGCGCATGCGCAGCCGCTGGGCCTCCAGCAGCTGGCCGCGGGCCTCGAGCTCGGCGAGCCGCTCGGCGAGCTCGGTCTCGATCGAGGCCACTGCCCGCTGCAGCGTCTCGGGCGAGGAGACGTAGTGGGAGGCCGGGAAGACCGCGGCCTCGGGCACGGGCTTGCCGACCTCGCCGGTCAGCGGATCGACCCGCACGATGCGGTCCACCTCGTCGCCGAAGAACTCCACCCGCAGGGCGCGCTCGTCGTCGGCGGGGAAGACCTCGAGGGTGTCGCCACGCACCCGGAAGGTGCCGCGCACGAGGTTGAGGTCGTTGCGGGAGTACTGCAGGTCGACCAGCTTGCGCAGCACGGCCTGCTGGCCCAGCTCCTCGCCCTGGCGGAACCAGACGATGTGGTCGGTGTACTCGTGCGGCGAGCCCAGGCCGTAGATGCAGGACACCGAGGCGACCACCACCACGTCGCGGCGCGAGAGCAGCGCCATGGTGGCGCGGTGGCGCAGCCGGTCGATCTCGTCGTTGATCGACGAGTCCTTCTCGATGTAGGTGTCCGAGGAGGGGACGTAGGCCTCGGGCTGGTAGTAGTCGTAGTAGCTGACGAAGTACTCCACCGCGTTGTCCGGCAGGAACTCGCGGAACTCGTTGGCCAGCTGCGCGGCGAGGGTCTTGTTCGGCGCCATCACCAGGCAGGGGCGCTGGATCCGCTCCAGGACCTTGGCCGCGGTGAAGGTCTTGCCCGTGCCGGTGGCGCCCAGCAGGGTCACGGCGCGCTCGCCGGCGTCGAACGCCTCGGCGATCCGCGTGATGGCCTCCGGCTGGTCGCCGGAGGGCTCGAAGTCGCTGACCACGCGGATGGGGGTGGCGCTGCGCGTCTGCTCGTCGATGCTCATGCGGGCGAGGGTAACCCTCGGCCCTGGTGCGGGCCCCGTGCCGGCGGCGGGGACGGCGCGTCGGCGG
>SKLC01000230.1 GCA_007123425.1 Nitriliruptoraceae bacterium | reverse complement strand
CTCGCTGAACGCGTCGGCGACGATGTCGGCCGCGCGGTCGATCTCCTCCTCGTTGACCACGAGGCCCGGCACGAACCGCATGACGTTCTTGTAGGGGCCGCACAGCAGCACGAGCAGGCCGCGCTCCTCGCATGCGCGGTGGACCGCGCCGGCGACCTCGGGCGCGGGGCGCCCCTCGCTGTCGGAGGTCTCCATGCCGACCATGAGCCCGCGGCCACGGACGTCGCCGATGGCGGCGTGCTCGCGCTGGAGCTCGCCGAGCCGTGCCATCAGCTGCTCGCCGCGCGCTGCGGCGTTGTCCATCAGGCCCTCCTCCTCGATCACGTCGAGGGTGGCCACGGCGGCGGCGCACGCGACGGCGTTGCCGCCGTAGGTGCCACCCTGCGAGCCGGCCCAGGCCCCGTCCATGACCTCGTAGGACGCGGCGACGGCCGAGACCGGCATGCCGCTGGCCAGGCCTTTGGCCGTGATCACCATGTCCGGGTGCACGTCGTGGTGCTCGTGCGCCCAGAACCGCCCGGTGCGGCCCACGCCGGACTGGATCTCGTCGACGATGAGCAGCATCCCGTGCCGGTCACAGCGCTCGCGCAGCCCCTCGAGGAAGCCGTCGGTGGCGGGCACGTAGCCGCCCTCGCCCAGGATCGGCTCGACCAGGATCGCGGCCGTGTCCGCCGGCGCGGACTGGGTCGCCAGCACGTGGTCGAGCTCCCGCAGGCAGAACTCGGTGGTGGTCTTCTCGTCCCACCCGTAGCGGTAGGCGTGGGGGAACGGCGCGAAGGCCACACCGCTCATCAGCGGCTGCAGGCCCGCGTGGAAGGCGGTGCCCGAGGTCGTCAGCGAGGCCGCGCCCACGGTGCGGCCGTGGTAGCCGCCCTGCATCGCGATGATGCGCGGCCGGCCGGTGTACTGGCGGGCCATGCGCATGGCGGACTCCACGGCCTCCGTGCCCGCGGTGGAGTAGAAGACCGTGTCGAGCCCCTCTGGCATGCGCGCGACGAGGCGCTCGGTGAGCTCGTGCATCGGCGCGTGCTGCATGACGTTGTAGTGGCTGTGGAGCAGCTTGCCGGCCTGCTCCCGGATCGCCTCGACCACCTTGGGGTGGGCGTGGCCGGTGGAGGTCACGCCGATGCCGGCGGTGAAGTCGAGGTACCGGCGCCCGTCGGCGGTCTCGAGCCAGACGCCCGAGCCGTGGGCGGTCACCTGCTGGGTGACGGGCGTGATGCGGGGGGAGAGGTTGGCCATCGAGGTCCTCCTGCGAGCTGGGACCGGGGTCGTGCCGGATGCGTCCTGTCGAGCCCGCACGGTAGACGCAACCGCGGCCCGCTCGCCCGCGCGCGGCCCCCGCCGTGCGTCCCGCCACCCGCCGTCGCGTCGGCCTCCCCGCCGTGGCGTCGGCCTCCCCGTCCGCGGTGCGCCGCACCGGCTCACGGCGTGGGCGTCAGCGGTGTCCTGCGAGTATCCTCGCCCCCGCTGCCTGGACCCTGCAGCGTTCCGACTCCACTCCGTCGTTCGCTCGTGAGGGGCCGACCGTGTCGTCCACCCGTGATCCTGACCAGCCCCTGGGCCCGGAGGACCTCCTCGACGGTCGCTTCGTCCTGGAGCGCCCCCTGGGCAGGGACGCCGTCGCAGAGGTCTGGCGGGCCCTCGACCAGGAGCTCGACCGGCCCGTCATCGTCCGTCGCCTCCATCCGGCGCTGCTCGACGATGCTGCCACCCTCGAGCGGTTCCGGCTGGAGGCGCTCGCGGCCGCGCAGCTCAACCACGGCCACGTCGCCAACGTCTTCGACGTCACCGTCACCGACGAGGGCGCCTACTCGGTGGGGGAGTACGTCGATGGCCCGAGCCTCGAGCGCCTGATGCAGGACGGCCCCCTGGCGCCGGCGGTGGTCGCCGCCGTGGGGCATCAGGCGGCGCTGGGGCTCGCCGCGGCCCACGACGCCGGCATCGTCCATCGGGATGTGCGCCCGGGCAACCTGCTGATCGGCCGCGACGGCCGGGTGCGGGTCGTGGACTTCGGGTCCGCCCGCATCCCCGACCCCGACCACGAGGGCTACGACGACGGGGCGGGGGACTCGCGGACCTACCTCGCGCCGGAGCAGCTCGATCCCGACGTCGTCGGGACGGACCGCTCCGACGTCTACGCCCTGGGGCGGACGCTGGTCCGCGCGCTCGATGGCCTTGATGGCCGACGAGGGGAGGACCGCCTCATCGACCGGCTCATGGTCGCGATCCCGGGCCTGCCGATGGGCACGAGCCTGCACGAGCTGCTCCGCGAGCAGCTCGCGACGGCGACCGACCCCGACCCCGCCCGCCGGCCGAGCGCTCACGAGCTCGCCGAGGCGCTGCGCGTCCTCCACGACCGCCGCGCGGACGAGGTGCTGCGCCAGCTGGTGGGCCGCCTGCCGGTCAGCGAGTACGGCCGGCGACCCCTGCTGCGGTGACGGTGCGGTGACGGTGCGTGACGGGGGAGCGGGCCGTGCGGCTCCTCCGCCTCACAGCTCCAGGCGGCGCTCCACCACGTCGCGTGCGACGTCGTGCAGCTTGCGGCCCTGCTTGCGGGCGTGCGCGCGCAGGCGCTGGAAGGCCGCGTCGACGTCGAGGTCCCGGGAGGCGGCGACCACGCCCTTGGCCTGCTCGATGACCACCCGGCTGTCGAGCGCGACCTGGAGCTGGCCTGCCAGCGCCCGGGAGGCCGACAGGGTGCGGTGGTTGACGATGTAGCCGCTGGCCATGTCGCCGAGCACCTGGGCGACCTGCAGCTCCTCCTCGGACCACTCGTGGGGCGCCTCGCGGTAGAGGTTCATCGCGCCGATCCGGACGTCGTCGACGACCATGGGTACGCCCGCGACGGCGCGGAAGCCGGCGGCGACGGCGGTCGAGCGGTAGCGCTCCCACCGTGCCTCGCCCAGCAGGTCCGCGGTCACCACCGGCGTGCCGGTCTCGAACGCCTCGAAGCAGGGACCCTCCTGCGCGACCGCCTGCTCCTCCTCGATGCGCACGACCCGCTGCTCGGTGGCGGTGACGAAGCGCAGCCGTCCCTCGGGATCGCCGACCGACACCCCCGCGCCGTCGCAGCCCAGCACCCGCAGCGCGTCGTCGGTCACGCTGTAGAGCGCATGGCCGACCTCGTAGCTGCTGGCGATACGGCGGGCATAGCCGCTGACCGCCTCCCGAAGCGCGAGATCGTCGATCACGACCGGCTTCCTCCACGTGTCGGCGTCGTTGCCACCGGGCGAGGCCGACCGGCGGGGTCGCCCGGCCGAGCCCGACCCCGATCGTGGGGCCCGGGCCGCCCGCTCGAGCGGGCTCGCACCGGCGTGGGATCGTAGACGGACGGCCACCGCCACTAGGATCACGCCCCGGCGCCGGGATGCCGCAGCGCCATCCACGACCCGTTCCAGGAGTCACCCATGCTTTCGCGTGCGCTTCGTGCCGGCGCCGGGCTCGCCGCGCTCAGCCTCGTGCTCGCCGCCTGCAACGACGACGCCGAGGACACCGGCGCCGACGGCAACGGCGCGGAGGACGAGGCCGCCGCCGACGAGCTCGAGCTGGTCGCGCCCGGCACGCTCACCGTCTGCTCGGACGTTCCCTACCCGCCCTTCGAGTTCGAGGACGAGGACGCGCCCAGCGGCTACAGCGGCTTCGACATCGACCTCGTGCAGGAGATCGCCGACCGGCTCGACCTCGAGCTCGAGGTGCTCGAGACCGGCTTCGACGGCCTGCAGTCCGGCGCCACCCTGGCCGCGGGGCAGTGCGACCTCGCCGCCTCGGCGATGACGATCTCCGAGGAGCGCGCGGAGAACCTCAACTTCTCCGACCCCTACTACGACGCCGAGCAGAGCCTGATCGTGCTCGTCGACGACGACATCTCCAGCCTCGAGGACGTGGCCGGCGAGGCGCTGGGCGTGCAGGGCCAGACCACCGGCGCGGACTACGCCGAGGAGCACGCCCCCGAGGGCACCGAGGTCGTCGAGTTCGACCAGGGCCCCGACATCTACACCGGCATGCTCGCCGGCCAGGTGGTCGCCGGGCTGCAGGATCTGCCCGTCAACCTCGAGCGCGCCGACGAGGACGACCGCTTCGAGGTCGTCGAGACCTTCGAGACCGGCGAGCAGTACGGCTTCGCGGCGGCGCTGGACGACGACGCGCTGATCGCCGCCGTCAACGAGCAGCTGGCCGAGATGCGCGACGACGGCACCTACGACGAGATCTACGACGACTACTTCGCGATCGACTAGCAGGGCAGGCGTTCCCGGGCGCGGCGCCGGCCGTCTGCGCCTCGCCCGGGGGCCGCCACGGGCGGTGGCACACGTCGGCGACGAGGAGCGTCCAACAGTGAGGCGGCGACAGCGGCAGCGTCTCGTCCGGGGGCTGCTCTACGCGTCCTTCCTGGCGGCCGTCGCGGTGCTGGTGCTCATCGGCGACTGGGAGACGGTCGCCTCCGAGTTCTTCGACCTCGACACCGCCCGTGGGATGTTCCCCGAGGTGGTGACGCTCGCGGCGCGCAACACCGTGATCTACACCGCCCTGGCGTTCGCCTTCGGGCTGATGTTCGGCCTCCTGCTCGCGCTGATGAAGCTCTCGCCCATCGCGCCGTACCGTTGGCTGGCGACGATCTACATCGAGACGTTCCGCGGCCTGCCGGCCCTGCTGACCATCATGCTGTTCGCCTTCGGCATCCCGATCGCCTTCCAGTGGCAGCCGCCCTTCGGCTTCGCCGGCGCCGGGGTGATCGGCCTGATCGTGGTCGCGGCCGCCTACATCGCCGAGACCCTGCGCGCCGGGATCGAGGCCGTGCCCAAGGGCCAGGTCGAAGCCGCCCGCTCGCTGGGGATGAGCCCGGCGTGGGCGATGGTCTCGGTGGTGCTCCCGCAGGCGGTGCGGATCGTGATCCCCCCGCTGACCAACGAGCTGGTGCTGCTGATCAAGGACACCTCCCTGCTCGCGCTGCTCGCGGTGACGGCCACGACCAGGGAGCTGACGAACTTCGCCCGCGTGGAGCTGTTCGACGCCGCCAACGCCACGCCGCTGGTGATCGCCGGGGCGCTGTACGTGGCGATCACGATTCCGCTCACGCAGCTGGTGGCGGTGCTCGAGCGCCGCAACGCCCGCTCCCGATGATCCCGGGGGATGACGACATGGACGAGCCCGACCGCAGGCCGGCCACCGCCGGGGTGCACGCCATCGAGGTGGAGGGCCTGCAGAAGTCCTTCGGCCCCACCCCGGTGCTGACCGGCATCGACATCGTCGTCGATCCCGGCGAGGTGGTGTGCGTCGTGGGCCCGTCGGGCTCGGGCAAGTCGACCCTGCTGCGGTGCGTCAACCGCCTGGAGGAGCCCACCGCGGGCAGGATCCTGATCGAGGGCGCCGACATCACCGACCCCGACGCGGACGTGGACGCGCTGCGCAGCCGCATCGGGATGGTCTTCCAGCAGTTCAACCTCTTCCCGCACCTGTCCGTGCTCGACAACCTCATGCTGGCCCAGCGACGGGTGCGGCGCCGACGCAAGGCCGAGGCCGAGCGCATCGCGCGGGCCAACCTCGACAAGGTGGGGCTCGCCGAGCGGGCCGGGGCCTACCCGGCGCACCTGTCGGGCGGGCAGCAGCAGCGGGTGGCCATCGCCCGGGCGCTGTCGATGGACCCCGACATGATGCTGTTCGACGAGCCCACCTCGGCGCTGGACCCCGAGCTGGTGGGCGAGGTCCTCGAGGTGATGCGCCGGCTGGCCGACGAGGGCATGACGATGATGGTGGTCACCCACGAGATGGGCTTCGCCCGCGAGGTCGCCGATCGCGTGGTGTTCATGGACGGCGGGGTGGTCGTGGAGGAGGGGCCGCCGGGCCGGGTGCTCGTCGAGCCCCGCCACGAGCGCACACGGCGCTTCCTGCAGCTCGTGCGGTAGGCGGCCGGCATACCGATCGGGACCCGAAATTCTGCGCACGGGCCCCCGGTTGCCTACGGTGTGCGCGCCAGGAGGCCGGGCTCGGGGGAGCGCCGGGTCGAGGACGGGAGCACACACGTGACGGCTGAGAGGGCTCGATGAGCCGGTCGATGGCCGAGGACCGCGTCCCGGTGGTGGTCGCCGCCGGCCAGCACACCGCCCGCGAGGGCGGGGTCGACGTCCTCGACCTCGCCGAACGGGCCGCGCGCGTCACCCTCGATCTCGCGCCGGGACTGGCGGACGCGATCACGCGCCTGTCCTTCGTGGACGCCCTCTCCTCGAGCGGGAAGTCGCCCGCGGCCGCGCTGGGGCGCCGCCTCGGGCTGTCCGCCGGGGCGCTGGAGAAGAGCACCGTCGGGGGCAACACGCCCCAGTGGCTGGTCACCCGGGCGGCGGCCGACATCGCGGCGGGGCGCCTCGAGGCGACCCTGATCGCGGGCGCCGAGGCCGTGGCCTCCCGCAGGCAGGGCGTGCCGCCGCCGGCCGACGCCGACGACGATGCGCTGGCCCCCGACGAGGTGGTCGGCGTGGACCGCGACGGGACCAGCCCCCAGGAAGCCGCCATCCGGCTCACGCTGCCGGCCCACGTCTATCCCATGCTCGAGTCGGTGCGGGCACAGCGCCTGGGCCACGATCACGGCGCGCATCGGCGGATGCTCGGGCGGCTGATGGCGCCCTTCACCCAGGTGGCGGCCGGCCACCCGCACGCCTGGCTCCAGCAGGCGCGCACGGCCGAGGAGATCGCGGAGCCCGGGCCCCGCAACCGCGTGACCGCCGAGCCCTACACGCTGCGGATGAACGCCAACATCAACGTCGACCAGG
>SKLC01000424.1 GCA_007123425.1 Nitriliruptoraceae bacterium | reverse complement strand
TCGACCACGCTGGCGCGCTCGGCGACGGCCGCCGCGGCGGTCACCTCGACCTCGGCGAGCGCTCCCGCCGCTGCCCGGATCGCGGCGAGGTTGCGCTCGACCACCGCGTCGCCGAGCTCGGCGTAGGTGCTGGCCGCGGCGGCCTCGATCGCCTCGAGCGCCGCGTCGAAGGGCAGCAGGCCGCTGGCCTCGAAGAAGGCCACCTGCATCACGGTGTTGATGCGGCCGGGGATGCCCGCCTCGCGGGCGATGCGGTAGGCGTCGATGGCCAGCACGCGGGCCTCGCGCTCGGCCAGGGTGCGGGCCACCTCCCCGGGCAGCCGGTCGGCGACCTCCGCGGGTGGGAACGGCACGTTGAGCAGCACCGTGCCCCCCGGGCGCAGGCGCCCGAGGACGTCGAGCTTCTCGAGCAGCCCGAACTGGTGGCAGGCGACGAGGTCGGCCTGCTCGATGAGGTAGGGCGCCTCCACCGGCTCGTGGGAGAACCGCAGGTGGGACTCGGTGGTCGCCCCGGACTTCTTCGAGTCGTAGACGAAGTAGCCCTGCGGGTGCAGCTCGGTGTGCTCGGCGATGATCTTGACCGTGTTCTTGTTCGCTCCGACCGTCCCGTCGGAGCCGAGCCCGAAGAACACCGCCTCCAGGTCGCGCTCGTCACGGGCCAGGCCGAACTCCCGATCCACCGGCAGCGACAGGCCGCCCACGTCGTCGTTGATGCCGACGGTGAAGCGGCGGCGGGGCTCGCCGCGGTCGAGCTCGGAGAACACCGCCGCGGCCATCGCCGGGGTGAACTCCTTGCTGGACAGGCCGTAGCGGCCACCGGTGACGTCGACGTGGTGCTCGCGCCTGCCGGTGGTCACGGCCTCGGCCAGCACCGTGGCGACGTCGGTGAACAGCGGCTCGCCCACCGCCCCCGGCTCCTTGGTGCGATCCAGCACCGCGACCCGGCGCACCGTGTCGGGCAGCGCCGCCAGCAGCTCCTCGACCGGGAACGGTCGGAACAGCCGCACGGTGACCACGCCGACACGCTCCCCCTGCGCGCAGAGATGGTCGACGACCTCCCGCACGGTCGACGCGCCGGAGCCCATCACGACCACGACCCGCTCCGCGTCGTCGGCGCCGTGATAGTCGACGAGGTGGTAGCGACGGCCGGTGCGCTCCGCCAGCTCGTCCATGGCCTGCTGCACGGCCCCGGGGACCGCGGCGTGGAAGGGGTTGGCGGCCTCGCGGGCCTGGAAGAAGACGTCGGGGTTCTGCGCGGAGCCGCGCAGCACCGGCGCGTCGGGGGTCAGGCCCCGCTGCCGGTGCTCGAGGATCGCCTGCTCGTCGAGCAGCCCCCGCAGGTCCTCGTCGGAGATCGGGGCGACCTCGCCCAGCTCGTGGGAGGTGCGGAACCCGTCGAAGAAGTGCAGCACCGGCACCCGGGTGGCCAGGGTGGCGGCGTGGGAGACGGCCGCGAGGTCGTGCGCCTCCTGCGGCGAGGCCGAGGCCAGCATCGTCCAGCCCGTCGTGCGGGCCGCCATCACGTCGGAGTGGTCGCCGAAGATCGACAGCGCGTGGGTGGCCACGGTGCGCGCGGCGACGTGGATCACGGTCGGGGTGAGCTCACCGGCGATCTTGAACATGTTGGGCAGCATCAGCAGCAGCCCCTGCGACGCGGTGAACGTCGTCGCCAGCGAGCCCGCCTGCACGGCCCCGTGGAGGGCCCCCGCGGCCCCACCCTCCGACTGCATCTCGACGACCTTGGGCACCGTGCCGAAGAGGTTGGCATGCCCGGCCGCCGCCCAGGAGTCGGACAGCTCGCCCATCGGCGAGGCCGGCGTGATCGGATAGATGGCGATCGTCTCCGAGCACGCGTAGGCGACCCGCGCGGCAGCCTCGTTCCCGTCGATCGTGTGCCGTGCCATGCCATGCTCCCGACGTGGTGTCGCCGTGGTGGTGCGACACCACGTCATGCTAAGCAGGCGGCGTGCGGCACGCGCCGGATGTCGGTCCTCTCCTCGACGGGCCGATGGTCACCAGATCCGGGACCGGCTGGCCGCGACCACCACCGCGCGGCGACCTCCGCGCGCGGGAGCGGGGCCCTCGGCGGCTTCAGGTCCCGTCGGCCTCGGGGGCCGCCTCGACCTGCTCCCGGCGGGCGACGAGCACCTTGCCCACGCGCCGGCCCTGCACCCGCTCGACCGTGATGGTCAGCCCGTCGAGATCGATCGTCTCCCCCTCGACGGGGACCCGCCCGAGGGTGCCGAACACCAGCCCCCCCACCGTGTCCCAGCCCTCCTGTGGCAGCTCCGCGCCGAGCAGCTCGTTGAGGTCGTCGACGCCGAGCCGCGCATCGATGCGCATCGTCTCGTCCGGGAGCAGCTCGACCAGCGGCTCCTCCCGGTCGTGCTCGTCCACGATCTCGCCCACGATCTCCTCGAGCAGGTCCTCGATGGTGACCAGGCCCGCGATCTCGCCGTACTCGTCGACCACCACCGCGAGATGGACCGCCGCCTCCTGCAGCTCGCGCAGCAGCTCGTCGCAGCGCTTGGTCTCGGGCACGAACGTCGCGTCACGGGTCAGGTCCGCCCATCCACGGTCCCCCTCGCCCACGGCCACGCGCGCGAGCAGGTCCTTGGCGTAGGCCACGCCCACGATCGCGTCGGCATCCCGCGGGTCGTAGACGGGCAGGCGCGACAGCCCCCGCTCGATCGCGACGGCCACCACGTCGTCGAGCGCGGCGTCCGCGGCCACGGTCACCATGTCGGGCCGCGGCACCATCACCTCGCGCACGATCGTGTCGGCGAGCTCGAAGATGGAGCGGATCATCGCGCGCTCCTCCGGCTCGAGCTCCTCGTCCTCCTCGCCGTCGCGCTCCAGGGCACGCAGCTCGTCGTCGGACGCATACGGCCCCGAGACCTCGTGGCGTCGCGGCACCAGCGCGCGCCCCGCGGTGACCACCGCATGCGCCACCGGTCCCGCCCCGCGCACGAGCAGGCGTGTCGACCGCGCCAGGGCGAGGCCGGTCGCCTCGAGGTGGCGCAGCGCCAGCGTGCGCGGCGTCACCTCGCCCAGCAGGAGGCTGGCGACCACCACGAGCGCGACGGCGAGCACCACACCTCCCACGCCACCCAGCAGCGCGAGCCCCAGCAGGGTGCCCAGCGCGGTGAGCGTGACCCGGGCGAGCACGGTGAGGGTGAGCAGCACGTTGAGGCTCGAGGCGCGGTGCTCCGCCAGCCACAGCAGCGCGCCCGCCCGCGGCCGCTCCTCCTCCACCAGCCGCAGGGCGCGCACCACGTTGCATCGGGAGACCACGGTCTCGGCCGCGGCGAGGTAGGCGGTGAAGACCAGCAGCGCCAGCGCCACGGCCAGCATCGCGACCTCGGCGCCCGTCACGATCGGACCCCGCGCCCGGGCCTGCGATGGCGGTGGGTCATCGGCCCGTCCGCGCCGCGTGGGCGGCCAGCAGCTCGTCGGTGAGCGCGAACATCGCGCGCTCCTCGTCGGGCTCGGCGTGGTCCATCCCGAGCAGGTGCAGCAGCCCGTGCACGGCGAGCAGGCGCAGCTCGTCCCCGACCGCCCGGCCGCGCTCGTCGGCCTGGCGCGCCGCGACCGCGGGGCACAGCACGACGTCGCCGAGGATCGCCGGCTCCTCGTCGGAGACCTGCCCGGGCTCGTCGATGGGGAAGGCGAGCACGTCGGTGGGCCCGTCCTGGCCCATGTACTCCGCGTTGAGCTCGGCCATCACGTCCTCGTCGACGAGCAGCAGCGACACCTCCATGGCCGCAGGCACGCCGCGCTGGTCCAGCACGAAGCCCGCGAGGTCGACGAGCCCGTCACCGTCGACCTCGCGTTCCTGCTGGTCATCGAGGAACACCGGCATCGCCGCCGTCAGCCCTCCGTGGACGCTTCCTGCTCCGCATCGTAGGCCTCGTAGGCCTCCACGATGCGCTGGACGATGTGGTGGCGGACCACGTCCGCGGAGCCGAGATCGGAGAACGACACGCCTTCGAGGCCATCAAGGATCTCGCGCACCACCTTCAGCCCGGACCGGCGCCCCGAGGGCAGGTCGACCTGGCTGACGTCGCCGGTGACCACCGCCCGGGAGTTGAACCCGATGCGGGTGAGGAACATCTTCATCTGCTCGGCGGTGGTGTTCTGCGCCTCGTCGAGCACGATGAAGGCATCGTTGAGCGTGTTGTGGGTGACGAGGAAGTCCTCGGTGACATAGAGCGAGTCCGGCGCGGCGACCCGAATGCAGACGGCCTCCTCGACGCCGTCGGGCTCGATCGCGGTGATGAAGCGTGCCGGGCGGCCACCGCCGTGCTGCTGGTAGCGCTCGCGCTTCCGGGCGAGCCGGAACGGCGCGAGGCCCGCGGGCAGCCGGACGTCGAGGATGTGCGAGTCGTGGCGGTAGCCGACCTCGCGGCCGTTGGCACGACCGGGCGTGCGGCTTGCCGCCGTGCGGGTCCGGGTGTAGACGACGCCGCCGAGCGAGCGGACGAGGAACACCACGTCGTCTCGGAGCTGCTTCGAGGTGGTCGTGTACTGGACCCGGCAGGTGCGGCCTCGCTGGGTCACCGGACCACCGTCGGCGTCGAGGAGACCCTGCAGCACCGCCAGACGCGTATCCGCGTCGTTGTCAAGGTAGAGCCCGGGCACGAACTTCGTGTGGGACCGGGTGCCCCACAGGCCGAGCTCGCGCAGATGGCCGGTGACGGGGTTCTCGACGATGACGCCACCCCGTCCCCCGTCGGTGCGGTTGAGCGCGTCGTCGGGGCCCGACCGATGGCGAACGGTCACCCCGTCCAGCGCCGCCTCCAACGCTTCCGCCAGCTCGGGATCGCCCGTGGCGAACGACGGCGTGGTCGAGCCGGTGAGGCACCCATCGCCGAGCAGCAGCCCCAGCGCGTACGGATCCATCGGGACGTCGCGGGCCGCGAAGACGGCCGGGGCGCTGAGCAGCGGCAGCTCGTAGCGATGCGCGTGGGCGGCCCGAAGACGGCCGATCATCTCGCGCGTCTCGAGTACCCGGGGCGGCTTGCCACGCCGGCGGTCTGCACGGGTGATGACCGACCAGAGGTGATCTTCGGTGGCACGTGTGGACGCCCCGTCCTGCGTGTGGACGCGGTAGATGTCCCTGACGCCCTGTGGGAAGGTCCCCAGCACCGAGGTGGGCTTCCCGTCGGACCCGATCACCTCGTCCCCCGGCTCGAGCTCACCGATCGGCCGCCACCCCTCGGGGGTGAGCACCCGCTCGCTGACCGGCTGGGCGCGTCCCCGCATGTAGGCCAAGGGGGCGACCTCGATGGTGCCGCGGTCGACGTGGGCGATGAGCTCCTCGGCGTCCATCATGTCGTGGAGCGCGTCCCACAGGGGCTTGAGGTACGGGTCGATCTTCTCGTGCAGCGTGCCGGGGAGGAACCCCAGGCGCTCGCCGGCCTCCACGGCGGGCCGGGTGAGGATGAGCCGGTTGACCTGCTTGCCGCGCAGCGCCTGCACGGCCGCGCCCATCGCCAGGTAGGTCTTGCCGGTGCCGGCCGGGCCGATGCCGAAGACGACGGTGTTGTCCCGGATCGCGTCGAGGTAGCGCTTCTGCCCCAGCGTCTTGGGCCGGATGGTGCGGCCGCGGTGGGTGACCAGGGAGGCGGACAGCACCTCCGAGGGCTTCTCGTCCTCGTCGGCGCGCATCATCCGGATGGTCTGCTTGACCATCGCCCGGTCGAGGTGCTGGCCCCGGTCGAGCAGGGCGACCAGCTCCTCGAAGAGCGTGGCGACCAGCTCGGTCTCCTCGGGGCTGCCCGAGATCGCGATCTCGTTGCCGCGCACGTGGATCGTGGTCGAGAAGGCGTTCTCGACCAGCCGCAGCAGCTCGTCGCGGGCACCCAGCAGCGAGACCATGGCATGCTCGCCGGGCACCAGGACCTTGACGGAGGTGAGCTCGGAGGACGACCCGGAGGTCGAGGAAGAGGTGCTCGCCAAGGGGTGGCTGTCGCTCCAGGTCGGGGGCGGGTGGCCGCCTCCGCAGTGTACTCCGAGGCGTGGGGCGCAGCCGGTGCGCTCCCTGCGCCTGCGGGCACGGCCGGCCGCCCGGGCCGTTCAGCGCACGACGCGCACGGCCTCGAGGTCCTCCCGCAGCTGCTCGGGGCTGGTCCCGTCCGCCGCCGCGAGGATCTCGAGGTCGTCGGCCCGCACGGTGAGGACCCGGCCCTGATGGTCGTGGCGCTTCGAACGGATCCCCTCGACGTAGCGGGCCAGGCGCGGCGCCTGCGCCTGCTGGCGCTCCAGGGCGACGAGATCGATCACCAGCGAGGGCCGGCGCCGTGGCGGGGCCGCCGGGGCGGGCTCGGGCAGCAGCTCGCGCACGGGCACCCGGTAGAACGCGGCGAGCTCGTGCAGGCGCGAGAGCGACACGCTGCGCTCGCCGCGCTCGTAGGCACCGAGCACGCTGGCCTTGATCGTGCCGCCGCTGGCCTGCTCCACGGCGTACAGGGAGCGGCCCTGCTGGCTGCGGACGCGGCGCAGCCGGTCCCCCAGCCGCCGGTCGGCCGTAGCACTGCCGGCACTGGCTGCCATGGCCGCTGCCTTCCCGTCACCCCGTGAGGGGCCTGGCAGGCATCCTAACCGTCCGGGCCGGCCGGCGAACCCCACCGACCCAGCCACGCGCTGATCACCGCCACGGCCGCAGCGGCCGCGTGCTCGGTGCGCAGCACCGTCGGCCCCAGGTGCACCGGGCGCGCCCCGGCGGCGCTCAGGCGATCGACCTCGGCGCCGCTCCAGCCGCCCTCGGGCCCGACC
>SKLC01000229.1 GCA_007123425.1 Nitriliruptoraceae bacterium | reverse complement strand
GGATGTCTAGGCTGCCGCCCGGCAGCGACCGAACCGATTGGAGCAGCCAGCATGGGAGAGCGCGAGGAAGCACGAGCGATGGCGGCGCCGTTCTGGCAGCAGCACCGCGAGGTGTGGGAGGCCAGCGGCGGCACCGAGCTCACCGAGATGCTCAACATGAAGGTGCTGCAGCTGACCACCACCGGCCGTCGCTCCGGCCGGGATCGCTGGGTCCTGCTGACCTTCCAGCCCCACGACGAGGGCTGGGTGGTGGTCGCCTCCAACCTGGGCGCCGACGAGGACCCGGGATGGTGGCGCAACCTGCAGGCCGCCGAGGGCCACGGCTCGGTCACGGTCGACGGGGTCTCGCATCCCGTGCGGGCACGGGTCCTCGAGGGCGCGGAGCACGACGAGTACTTCGCCCGGTTCGTCGACGCCCACCCCGACTACGAGAAGTACGTCGAGTGGACCGACCGTCCGATCCCGGTGGTCCTGCTCGCGCGCGCCGACTGACCCGGCATGCTGGTCGCCTCCCGGCGGCCCTCGAGGCGAAGGAGGCCCGATGATCGTCGACCGTGACGGTGACGGCCTGGTGCTCGTCGAGCAGGAGGCCCATGCGCGGCTGACGGGCGAGCTGGCCGCGTGGCTGCCCTTCCGCCTGCCGCACCACGCCGCGTTCGTGGCGGCGGCGCGCGTCCACGACAACGGGTGGCGCGAGGCCGACCGTGCCCCCACGGTCGATGACGAGGGGCTGCCGCACACCTTCAACAACGTGCCCGACGACATCTACGAGGACCTGTGGCGGCGCGGCATCGATCGCGCGGCCGGGGTGGACGAGCTGGTCGGGCTCCTCGTGGGACTCCACGGCGCACGCTTCTTCGAGACCCGCCAGAGCCCGGGGATGCGGGCCCTGGTCGAGGACGAGCGCGCACGCCAGGACCGGGTGCTGGCCGCGCTCGGCCTGGGGGGCTCGTGGAGCGCGCTGCCCTCCGGGGTCGCACAGGCGTCCGACTGGATCGCGGTGCTCGACGCGCTCTCGCTGCTGCTGTGCGGCGCCGGGCTTCCCGATCGGATCTCCCCCCGCGTGGGCGAGACCGCCTACACCCTCACGCGCACGGCGTCGGGCGAGGTCGCGATGGCGCCGTGGCCCTACGTCGACGACGTCCTCGAGACCACCGTGGCCGCGCGCCTCGTCGCGCCCGGGCCCTACCCGGACGATCAGGCGCTGCGAGCGGCGCTGCAGGACGCGCCGTGGACCGAGCCTCGCGTGAGGATCCACCCGGGCTGACGGGGCCCGGCGGCACGGCGTCGTCGGGGCGCGACGCGGGGCCGCGTCGCTAGCGCCGCTCGGCCGCGGTGATGTGGTCGAGGACCGCGCCCGCGACCTGCGGCACGAGGGCCAGGGGCAGGTCGTGGGCCATCTCCTCGAGGATCAGCAGTCGGGCGCCGGGGATCGCCGCCGCGGTGGCGCGCCCGGCCTCCACGTCCACCAGCGGGTCGTCGGCCCCGTGGATGACCAACGTGGGAACGCGCACGCCAGCGAGGCGCTCGGTCCGATCCCCGTCGGCCAGGATCGCCAGCAGGTGGCGTAGCCCGCCGGCCGGGTGCACACCGCGGTCGTGCACGGCTCGTGCCAGCTCGCGTGTGTCGGCCTCGTCGAAGTGGTGCGCGCTGCTCAGCTCCGCCAGGCCCGAGGTGAACCACTCGACGAACTCCGCCTCGCCCGTCGGCGGGGTGGGATCGGGGATCGGCACCATCGGCTCCCTGGGTGCGGACGAGGGGGCCATGCCGGTCGTCGAGTTGATCGAGGTCAGGCTGGCGACCCGCTCGGGGTGGTCGATGGCCAGGTGCTGGGCGATCATGCCGCCCATCGAGACCCCCACGACGTGGGCGCGTTCGATGCCGAGGTGGTCGAGGAGGCCCACGGCGTCGACGGCCATGTCCGCCAGGCCGTAGGGCGCGGCGAAGGGATGGCCGTTCATGGCCGCGGTGACCGTCTCGAGGTCGACATGCTCGTCGTCGAGCACGGTCGAGCGGCCCACGTCGCGGTTGTCGTACGCGACCACGTGGCATCCCGCCTCGACCAGGGCCTCCGCGAGCTCGGTCGGCCACAGGATGCGCTGGCCGTTCATGCCCATGATCAGCAGCACGGTGGGCCCGGCGGGCTCGCCCGCCGTGACGTAGTCCAGCGTGATCCCCGTGGCCGGCAGGCGGACCTGCTGGCCGTCGCGGCTCCAGCTGCCGTCCGGCGCCGTGGTGGGGTCGGGCACCGGTGTGCTCACCGCGTCTCCAGGGCTCGAGGAAGGCCTGAGCCAACCTACTCGGTGCGGCGACCTAGGCTCCCCCTCACCCGGCCGGGGGCGACCGGGGCGGGGCACATGCCGTGATCCCGGCGCCGAGTCACAGCGAGGTCGACTGGTGAAGCTGCTCGCTCCGCTGCTCGCCATGCTCGCGGCCGCGAGCGGCTCCAGCCGGTCACCCGCGGTGCTGCGCCTGCTGGTCAGCTTCACCGTCGCCGTGGTGGTCTTCTCGGTGGGCTTCCACGCCATCATGGCCATGGAGGGGCGCGAGTTCTCCTGGTGGGACAGCGTCTACTGGACGTTGGTGACGATGTCGACCCTGGGCTACGGCGACATCGTCTTCGAGTCGCAGGTCGGGCGCATGTACTCGCTGGTCGTGCTGCTCGCCGGCGCCGTGCTGATCCTCATTCTGTTGCCCTATACCTTCATCCAGTACGTCTACTTCCCATGGCGGGAGGCGCAGCGCCGTGCTCGGGCGCCGCGCGAGCTCGACGGGGACACCTCCGGGCACCTCGTGGTCACGGGGCTGGAGCCCATGGAGGTGGCGCTGCTCGAGCGCGCCGCGATGGCCGACATCCCCTACGTGCTGCTCGTCGAGGACATGGAGCAGGCGCTCTCGCTCCATGACCACGGCTACCCGGTGCTCGTGGGCGCGCTCGACGACCCGGCGACCTACCGGGCGGTTCGCCTGCCCGCGGCCGCCATGCTGGTGACCGCGCGCGGCGACACGGTCAACACCAACGTCGTGTTCACCGCGCGCGAGGTCGCGTCGTCGGTCCCGATCGTGGCGACGGCGGACTCGCCCGACTCCATCGACGTCCTCGAGCTCGCGGGAGCCGATCACGTCCTGCACCTCGGCCGGCTTCTCGGGCGCTCCTTCGCGCGTCGGATCCTCGCACCGCGGGCGCGCAGCAGCGAGATCAGCACCTTCGAGGACCTCGTGATCGCCGAGGCGTCCGCCAGCGGTACCTCGCTGGTGGGCCACACCCTGGCCGAGCTGCGGCTGCGACAGCAGGTGGGCGTCTCGGTGGTGGGGCTCTGGGAGCGGGGGGAGCTGCACATGGCGCGTCCGGGCCTGCGCATCGAGGAGCACTCGGTGCTGGTCCTGGTCGGCCGCCGTGAGCAGCTGCGGGCCTACGACGAGTCCTTCGCGCCGGCTCTGAGCGACGGTGCCGCCGACGCCCACGGCCAGGGCGAGCAGGCGCGAGTGGTCATCCTGGGGGGCGGTCGGGTGGGTCGCGCTGCCCAGCGCGCGCTGGAGGAGGCGGGGATCGAGGCCTGCATCGTGGAGAAGGACCCCGACCGCGTCCGGGCCGGCCACGACTATGTCGTGGGTGATGCCGCGGACCGCGAGGTCCTCGAGCGCGCCGGCCTCGCGCAGGCCACGGCCGTGCTGGTGACCACCCACGACGACGCGATGAACGTCTATCTGACCATCTACTGCCGTCGGCTGATGCCCGACATCGAGATCCTCGGGCGCGTGAACGTCGACCGCAACCTGAGCACGATGCACCGGGCCGGCGCGGACGTGGTGCTCTCCTACGCGTCGACGGGCGCCGCGGAGGTATGGAACCTCTTGCGGGAGAACTCCATGCTCGTGCTCGCCGAGGGCCTGCTGGTCTTCCGCGTCCCGATCCTCGAGGAGCTGGCCGCCCGGCCGCTGGCGGACATCGGCCTCCCCGAGGAGACCGGCTGCAGCGTGGTCGGGCTCGTCGCCCCCGACGGCACCACCTCGACCACGATCGAGCCCCTACGGCCGCTGCCCACGGAGGGGCAGCTGCTGCTGGTCGGCGACGAGGCCGCCGAGCATCGCTTCTACGACCGCTACCTCAACGGCCCCGACCCGTGGTGGCGTCGGGCTAGAGCAGCGGCGCACGCCACCGGTCGCCGTAGGTGATCTCCTCGACGGGACGTCGCGGCGCGGGCTTGAAGTCGGTGCCCACGGTGTAGGCCACCGGCAGCAGCGCGGTCTGGGTGACCCGCTCGTAGGGGATGTCGAGCAGCTCGGCCGCCTCACGCTCGTAGGCGAGGTGGAAGGTCGTCCATGCCGAGCCCAGCCCCCGCGAGCGCAGTGCCAGCATGAAGCTCCACACCGCAGGCAGGATCGAGCCGTAGTAGCCGGCTGCGGCGATCCCCTCGGGCGGCCGTCCCCGGTGACAGGGGATGAGCATCGCCGGCACCTGGTCGATCACCTCGAGCAGGTGCCAGGCGGAGTCCATGACGCGCCGCTGCCCCGTGTCGTCGCTGGCCGCCTCCATGCCGGCGCGCAGGTACTCCTCGCCGCCCGCGCGGTAGAGCTCACCGAGCTTCGCCTTGATCTGGGGATCGGTGACCACCAGGAAGCGCCAGCCCTGCTGGTTGCTTCCGGTGGGAGCCTGGATCGCGAGGCGCAGGCAGTCGAGGATGACCTCCCGCTCCACGGGTCGGTCGAGATCGAGCCGCTTGCGCACGGAGCGCGTGGTCGTGAGCAGGTGGTCGACGGTCTCGGTGTCCATGGGGCCTCCTGGCGGGGGAGCGACGAGCCTAGGCGCTCGTCGGGCTCGCCGGTTCGGGTCCCGTAGGAGTAGCCTGCGACCGCCGATCTCACCCGCGCCGCACGTCCAGGAGAGGGCATGAGCGAGGACCGCCTCTACATCCGCCAGCTGCTCGCCGGCCGCGACATCGCCGACGAGGACGCCATCGCGGTCCAGATGCGCAACTTCGTGTACCTCGTCGGGGACCGTGCCACGGGCGAGGCCGTGGTCGTCGACCCCGCGTGGGACGTCGCGGGCGCCCTGAGGATCGCCGAGTCGGACGGCATGCGGATCGTCGGCGCGCTGGCGACCCATCACCACCCTGACCATGTGGGCGGCTCGCTGATGGGCCACCCGGTGGAGGGGATCGAGGCGCTGCGCAGCCACCTCGACGTGCCGGTCCACGTCCAGCGCGAGGAGAGCCGCTGGGTGACCCGCGGCACTGACGTGGAGGCCTCCCAGCTCGTCGAGCACGACAGCGGCGACGTCCTGGAGGTCGGTGGGATCTCCATCGAGCTGCTGCACACGCCGGGACACACGCCGGGCAGCCAGTGCTTCCTCGTCGAGGGCCGTCATCTGGTGTCCGGGGACACGCTCTTCATCGACGGGTGCGGCCGCACCGACCTGCCCGGGGGCGACACCGAGGCGCTGTACCACAGCCTCCACAAGGTGCTGGCGGGCGTCCCCGGTGACGCACAGGTGCTGCCCGGGCACCTGTACTCACCACAGGCGGCCGCGCCGTTGTCGCAGGTGCGTGAGCGAAACGTCGCCTACCGCGCCTCGTCGCTCGAGCAGTTCGTCGAGCTGTTCGGCGCCGGGTGACCTGCGCACGGACGTGACCGAAGGTCGACACCCCGCCGGGAGCTCGCGCCTACGGTGGCCCCATCGCCTTGAGGAAGCAGGGCACCATGAGCATCGAAGACCGCACGCATCTGCTGGTCGGTGGCACCGTGATCGAGGAGGTCTTCCGGGTCGAGCCCGCGTGGATCCCCTCCAGCAGCGCCCCGGGCCGCTGGCCCTGCGCGTGCTGCGGCACGGGGTACCCGGTGCACGAGGGGTGGCTGATCGACTACTACCACGCGCCGACGCGCGAGATGGCGCGGGCCTACACCTGCGCGGGCTGCGCCGCGAAGGCGGCCGTGGTCCGCGACCGGATCGCGTGACGCGCGAGGCGCCTCGCGACCCCGGACGCGGCCACGGTCGACTCAGGCGCCGGTCCAGTTCGGGGCGCGCTTCTCCGCGAACGCCTTCGAGCCCTCGATCGCGTCCTGCGATCCCATCACCTGTCGCACCCCGGGCGCTTGCGCGCGCGGCCACTCGTCCTCGGTCCAGGTCCACGACTCGCGCACGATCTGCTTGCTCACCCGCACTGCCAGGGGTGCGTTCGCCGTGATCGCGCCCGC
Organism: Nitriliruptoraceae bacterium; assembly: GCA_007123425.1. Classification (GTDB taxonomy): domain Bacteria; phylum Actinomycetota; class Nitriliruptoria; order Nitriliruptorales; family Nitriliruptoraceae; genus SKLC01. The sequence continues at coordinate 14,725 of SKLC01000229.1, read as the reverse complement.
GAGCTCGGTCGCGACCTCCACCGCCTGCCCGTCGTCGCAGACCCGATTGACCAGGCCCAGCCGCTCGGCGCGCTCCGCGTCAACCGGGTCGCCGGTCAGCGCCAGCTCCATCGCGACGGCCGGCGGGATGCGCCGGGGCAGCCGGACCACGCCGCCCCCGGCGGCGACCAGGCCACGCTTGACCTCGGGGATGCCGAAGCGGGCCCCGCGGCCCGCCACGATCAGATCGCAGGCCAGGGCGACCTCGCACCCGCCGGCCAGCGCGTAGCCCTCCACGGCCGCGATCAGCGGCTTGGCCGGCGGCGCCTCCGTGAGCCCGGCGAAGCCGCGACCGTCGATGGTGGGTGACTCGCCCTTGACGAAGGCCTTGAGGTCCATGCCGGCGCAGAAGGTCCCCTCGGCGCCCGTGAGGATGCCCGCCTGCAGCTCGTCGTCGTCGTCGAGGCGATCGAGCGCCGCGGCGAGCTGCTCGGCGGTCGCGCGGTTGACCGCGTTGCGCGCCTGGGGGCGATTGAGGGTGATGAGCAGGGTCGCGTCCACGACCTCGGTGAGGACCTCGTCGGCCACGCTACGTCTCCGTCGGCTCGGGGCTGGGGTGGGGAAACTACTACGGTTCGCGATGGGAGCGCAGCATCGACGGGGCACGCCCCACGACGTCGGACGGCATCCGGCCCCGGCGTGGGAGGCCCCAGGGCGATCGACGGCACGAGACGAGGAGCGAGAGCGAGATGGCAGGAGTCGAAGGGCGAGTGGTCGCGATCACCGGTGCCGGCGGCGGCATCGGCAGGGAGCACGCGCTGCTGTTCGCCGAGCACGGCGCGAAGGTCGTGGTCAACGACCTCGGCGGCTCGCGTGACGGCAGCGGCGGCGGCAGCCAGATGGCCGACGAGACCGTGCAGCTGATCAAGGACGCCGGGGGCGAGGCCGTCGCCAACTACGACAACGTGGCCACCCCGGACGGCGGCGCGGGGGTCGTGGAGGCCGCCCTCGACACCTTCGGGCGGATCGACGTCGTGGTGTGCAACGCGGGCATCCTGCGCGACCGCTCCTTCCACAACATGACCGACGAGGAGTGGGAGGCGGTCGTCAACGTGCACCTGTTCGGCACCTACTACCCGGTCAAGGCCGCCTGGCCGCATCTGCGCGATCAGGGCTTCGGGCGGGTGGTCGTCACCACCTCGACCTCGGGCATCTTCGGCAACTTCGGGCAGGCCAACTACGGCGCGGCCAAGCTCGCCGTCGTGGGCCTGATCAACACCCTGGCGATCGAGGGGGCGAAGCGCTCGATCACCGCGAACGCCGTGGCCCCCGTGGCGGCGACCCGGATGACCGAGGACATCATGTCCGAGGAGATGCTGGAGAAGCTCGAGCCCGCCTACATCTCCCCGGCGGTGGTGCACCTGGCCAGCGAGGAGTGCGACGAGTCGGGCAGCATCATCCTGGCCGCCGGCGGCCGGTACTCGAAGATCCAGTACTTCCAGTCGCCCGGCCACGAGTTCGATCACCTGCCCGGGGTCGAGGAGCTGGCCGCCAACTGGGAGGCGATCACCGACATGAGCGAGGCCGCGCCCCGCCGCTGAGGTCACCGGACGGGGCGGCGCGACGCACCGCCACGGGACGGCCGCGTCCTCGGGTCGGCGCGTCCTGTCGTCAGTCGACGATGCCGGCCATGAGGTCGGCCCACATCGAGGCGGGGACGCTGCCGCCGGTGACGCGGTCGTGGTACGTGCCGCCGATGGTGAGATCGCGCATCGGAGCCGGCTGCTCGAACCCCAGCCAGGCCGAGGTGGTGTGGGTGCCGGCCGAGCCCACGAACCAGGCGTCGCGGAAGTTGTCGGTGGTGCCGGTCTTGCCGGTCGCCCCCGGGACCTGGGAGCCGACGATGGCGGCCGTGCCGTCCGAGGCGACCGGCTCGGCGAGCAGCTCGCGCATGGTCGCGGCGGTGTCGGGGTCGGTGGCCCGCTCGCAGGTGGGCTCGTGCTCGTAGAGCACCTCGCCGTCGCGGTCGACGACGCGCTCGATCAGGTAGGGCTCGCACCGCGTCCCGTCGTGGGCCCAGGCCCCGTACCCCGCGACGATGTGCAGCGGGAAGACCTCCGTCGTACCGAGCCCCAGCGAGCAGTCCTCCTCGCCATAGTCGCCCAGCGGCAGGCCGTGGGCCCGGGCGGTCTCTACCACCGTGGGCACGCCCACGTCACGGGCGAGCTTGCCGAAGTAGACGTTGGTGGAGCGGCGCATCGCCTCGGTCATGGTGATCTCGCCGTGGTCCTCGAGGTCGAAGTTCTCCGGCTCCCACTCGTCCTGGTACCCGCATTCCTCGATCTCCTCACCGGAGGGCGTCTCGTACTCGAGGTCGAGGTCCTCTCCCTGCTCCAGGGCGGCCGCGGAGACGAAGGGCTTGAACGAGGAGCCCGGCTGACGGCCCGAGCCGCCGATGCCCGGCACCGTGGGGTTCACCTGGGTGGTGGTGCAGGGCTCGTCGTCCTCGTCACAGGGCCCGAACTCCTTCGGGCCGAGGGCCATCGCCCGCACCGCCCCCGACGTGTGATCCATCGTGATCAGCGAGCCCAGGGGATCGGCGACGGGATCATCGAGATGCTCGGCGAGCACCCGGATGGCCTGCCCGTGCATCTCACGGTCGAGCGTGGTCGTGATCTCCAGGCCACCCTCGAACAGGGCGTCCACCCGGGCCTCGACGCTGTCGCCCACGGCCTCCTGCAGGCCGGGCTGCAGCTCGACGTCGGGGTCGTAGATCACCCGCTTGACCAGGTCCTCCCAGAACGGCTCGCCGTCCTCGTCCTGGCGGATGTCGAGCTCGACCTCGCTGCCGACCACCGCGTCGGCCTCGTCGGCCTCGACCATCCCCAGCGCCTGCATCTGTCGCACCACCACGTCCCGGCGGGTCGCGGCGGCCTCGGGCGCGTCCACGGGGTTGTTGAGGGTCGGCGCCCGGATCGCGCCGGCCAGCATCGCCGCCTCCGCCAGCTCGAGCTCGCTCGCGGGCTTGGAGAAGTAGAAGTCGGCGGCGGTGCCGATGCCGTAGACCCCGTGGCCGAGGTAGATGCGGTTGAGGTACTGCTCGAGGATCTCGTCCTTGTCGAGACGCTCCTCGATCTCGACCGCCCACACGATCTCCTGCAGCTTGCGCTCGATGGTGGGCTCCGGGTCGAGGTAGGCCATCGTCACCAGCTGCTGGGTGATCGTGGACGCACCCTCCTCGATCCCGCCGGCCTGCAGGTTGCGCAGCCCCGCCCGCACGATCGAGTCGTGGTTGACGCCGTCGTGCTCGTAGAACTCGGCATCCTCGGTGGCCAGCACCGCGTCGATCGCTGTGGAGGAGATCTCCTCGAGCGGGACCGGCTCACGCTCGATGGCGCCGTGGAGCTCGGTGATGCGCTCTCCCTCGGTGTCGAACACGTGGGTGACCTGTGCGGCCACGGGCAGCTCGTCGGGCAGCGGCGGGTGGTCGAACAGCTCCTGCTCCACCGAGTCGACCGCCGCATCGGCTGCCAGCAGCGCCGGCGCGACGGTGGCGGCCAGCAGGATCGCGCACGCGCCCGCGAGCAGCATCAGCAGCACGATGCGCGTCATGGCGTCCATCGTGCGGCGAGCCAGTCCAGTGTGGGTCATGTCCCGGAGTGTGGCTGACCCGGTCGGACGGTCGCCGCCTCGGCCCCGCCCTACCGGCCGGGGCCCTCGCCCGGGCGGCACGGCGTCCGATGGGTCGGGCCGGGCTCCGGCAGTGGGCCACTACCGTGCCCGCGTGGACGTCGACGCCGGCAGGAAGCAGGAGGATGAAGCTCGCGATCCTCTCGAGGGCCCCGCGGAGCTACAGCACCACCCGGCTGCGCGCGGCCGCGGTCGAGCGCGGCCATCAGGCGAAGGTGCTCAACACCCTGCGGTTCGCGATCGACCTGGCCGACAACGAGCCGGATCTGCAGTACCGCGGGAAGCACCTGTCCCACTACGACGCCATCCTGCCGCGCATCGGGGCGTCGGTGACGTTCTTCGGGCTCGCGGTCGTGCGGCAGTTCGAGCAGATGGACGTCTACACGCCCAACACGGCGGCCGGCATCGCCAACTCCCGCGACAAGCTGCGGAGCGTGCAGATCCTCTCCCGCCACGACGTCGGGATCCCGGCCACGACGCTGGCGCGCGACCGCGCCGACGTCCTGCCGGCCATCGAGCGGGTGGGGGGTGCCCCCGTCATCATCAAGCTGCTCGAGGGCACCCAGGGCATCGGCGTGATCCTCGCGCCCGACACCAAGGTCGCCGAAGCGGTGATCGAGACCCTGCAGAGCACCCGCCAGAACGTGCTGATCCAGCGCTTCGTGGCCGAGAGCAAGGGCCGCGACATCCGTGCCCTGGTCGTCGGCGACCGGGTCGTGGCCGCCATGCGACGCAGCGCCTCCGGCGACGAGTTCCGCTCCAACGTCCATCGGGGCGGCAGCACCGAGGTCGTCGAGCTCGACGAGGAGTACCAGCGGGTGGCCGTCCAGGCAGCCCAGATCATGGGACTCAAGGTCGCCGGGGTCGACATGCTGGAGGGCGAGGGCGGACCGCTGGTGATGGAGGTGAACTCCTCGCCGGGGCTCGAAGGCATCGAGTCCGCGACGGGGCTCGACATCGCCGGCGCCATCGTCGACTACATCAGCAACCAGGTGGCATTCCCGGAGCTCGACGTGCGCCAGCGCCTGTCGATCAGCTCCGCGTACGGCGTGGCCGAGGTGCTGGTGCGCGAGGGCTCGGAGATGGTCGGCTCGACGATCGCCACGTCGAGGCTGCGCGAGCGCGACATCCAGGTGCTCACGATCACCCGGGGCACCCGGGTGATCCCCAACCCGGGCCCCGACCGGGAGCTCGAGGCGGGGGACCGCCTGCTGTGCTTCGGCCGGCTGGAGGAGATGCGCGACCTCGTGCCCGAGCGTCGCCGCCGACGCAGCCGGCCGCGCCTTGCGCCGCTGCCGAGCAACGTGGACGACACCCACGCCCCCTGACACGGCTGGACGAGCGGCCAGCGTCCGTGCGGCCACCGCCCTCGCGGCCAGAAGGCCGAGAGCGCCGTGTCGCGGTCGCCTTACCGTGGACGTCGGCACACTGGCGGGACCACTCGCCACCGTGCTCGAGGGCGTGGCCCGTGACCCCGGCCCGCCTCGGACCGACCCGCCCTGGACCCCGGCGGCATGAGCAGACACGCATGCGACCGGGGGGCTGAGCATGGCGACCGAATCCGAGACCCGCAGCGTTGCCGAGGCCAACGGCGGCGAGTCGGCCCGGGGCGCCGATCCGCCCGCTCCGCAGGTCTGTACGGACCTCGACTTCATGACGATGGTCAGCCACGAGCTGCGTCACGCCGCCGGGGTGGTCTCGGGGTTCCTCGATCTCGTCGTGGTCCGCGGCGAGGTGCTCGACGAGCGGCAGGCCCGTCAGCTGCTGGTGCGGGCGCGGGAGAACGCCCATCGGCTCAACCGGCTGCTCGAGGACGTCACCATGGCGATGCACCTCGGCTCCGGAACGTTCTCCTACGCGCTGGGACCGATCGACCTGCGCCGGGTGGTGCGTCAGACGACCAGGTCGCTGAGCCAGACGCTGGAGCGCCCCATCCAGCTCGACCAGCCAGCCGAGCTGCCGCCGGTCATCGCCGATCGCGATCGCCAGGTCCAGATCCTGACGAACCTGCTGTCCAACGCCACCAAGTACTCCCCGCCGGGGTCGCCCGTGCGGGTGGTTGTCGAGAATCGCCACGAGGAGGTCGCGGTCAGCGTCTGCAACGAGGGATCGGCCGGCTCGCCGTCCGACCTCGAAGGCGTCTTCGAGCCCTTCATCCGACTCGAGGCGGATCACCCGACCAAGCGAGAGGGCCTGGGCCTCGGGCTCTACATCACCCGGCTGCTGGTCGAGGGCCAGGGCGGGGAGATCGACGTCGACCACGACGGGCGCGCCGGGTGGACCTTCACCTACACCATCCCCTGCGCGTCCGCGGCTTCGTGAGCCCGGGTAGTGCGCGGACGAGCGAGCTCGGTCGTCCGTCCCGCGCCCTGCGCCTGCGGCCGCGGCGCCCGGGCCCTAGCCCGGAGGTCCCGCGGGCGTCGAGCGCGTTGCCGGCCCGCCCGGGGCATCGGGGGTGGGCAGCAGCTTGCCGGGGTTCATGATCCCGGTGGGGTCGAGGCGGTCCTTGACGCCACGCAGCGCCTCCAGGCCCAGCTCGCCCACCTCGTCGGGCATCCAGTCGCGGTGGTCGATCCCCACGGCGTGATGGTGGGTGATCGTCGCCTGGTGGTCGACGATCGCCTGGCTGGCGGCGTGCTTGGCCGCGCGCCATTGCTCGAGCTCGGCGCCGTCCTCCTGCCGGGCGATCCACGTGAAGTACAGCGACGCGCCCGCGGGGTAGACGTGGGAGATGTGGCACAGCACCAGCGGAGGGGTCCCACGGCGGCGCAGCGTGTCGGTCAGGGCCGCACGCACCGCGGTGTAGAGCGCCCCCAGGCGCGACCACGTGGTCGCCGTCTCCAGGGTCTCGACCATCACGCCGTGGTCCAGCAGCTCGTCCCGTAGGTAGGGGCCGCGGAACCGGCCCGCGGCCCAGGAGGCCCCGGCGGAGGTGCCCAGGCCCACCACGCGCCGGCCTCGCAGCGCTGTGACGGTCGCGGCGTGCTCGCCTGCCACCTGCGCCGGTGTGCCCTCCCAGCCGAGCACGAGCAGGCAGGGTCGGCGGATGCCTCGGGCGCGCAGGTAGGCGCGCAGTGCCCGTGCCCTCGCCCCGCCGATCTGGGCGAGCGCCGTCCCGGTCTCGTCCTCATCGGAGAGGCGAGCAACGTGGGGCGCCGCGCCCGCGTGCACCAGGGCCCGCAGCGTGGCCGCGCCGGACGCGAAGGAGGGCGCGACGAACGCCTCGTGGTGCTCGACCTCGGGGGCGGGATGCACCTGCAGGGTCAGCTCGGTGAGGATGCCGAGCGTGCCCTCGGAGCCGGTGAGCAGCGCGCGCAGGTCCGGGCCCGCGGCCGTGGCGACCCCGCGACCGACCCGGAGCTCGCCGCGCGGGGTGGCGCACCGCAGCCCGAGCACCAGGTCGTCGATGCGCCCGTAGCCGGTGGAGGCCTGTCCGGCGGAGCGGGTCGCCACGTAGCCGCCGATGGTGGCGTACTCGTAGCTCTGCGGGAAGTGGCCCAGCGTCAGTCCGTGCTCGGCGAGCAGCGCCTCCGCCTGAGGGCCCCGCAAGCCCGGCTCGAAGGTGGCCGTGCGGTCCCCGGGCTCGACGGACGTCAGCCGGCGCATGCGCCCCACGTCCAACGCGATCAGCGCCTCGAAGCCGGCGCGCTCGGGCTCGACCCCGCCCACCACGGAGGTGCCACCACCGAAGGGCACCACGGCGATGCGGTGCTCGACGCAGACCTCCAGCGTGCGCTGGACCTGCCCGTGGTCGGCCGGACGCACGATCGCGTCGGGCGCGGTCACCGCCTCGCCCCGGCGCCGGCGGACGAGATCGGGGTACGACTTGCCGCCGGCGTGCTCGACCCGGCTGCGGTGGTCGTCGAGCAGGTTCGCCGTGCCCACCACCTCGATGAGCGCAGCGCGCGCCGCGGTGTCGAGCGCGCACGGCCCGACGCGGACCTCCTCGAGCGGGACGGGTGTCCGCGGGGTGCCCAGCGGCCCGATGCGGGCCTCGAGGAAGGACCGGGCGCCGGCGGGCAGGCCGTGGCGCTGCGTCGGGTCGCCCCACCCGTGCCAGACCATGGGGGCGTCGGTGGGCTCGACCGCCGTGGAGCGAGCGGGCTGGGCCATGGGGGGTCCTGACGTTGACGGCGCGCGCGGCGACCATACACTCGAACATCGAGTGTCATAGTGTATGAGTTGCTCGGCCGAGAGGTGGCGACGTGCAGCGCTCCAGCCGTGAGGAGGTGCTCGACGCGGTGGCCGACAGCGTGCGCGCCGTCGGCGTGCGCCGCACCACCATGGCGGAGATCGCGCGCCGGGCGGGCATGTCCCGCTCGACGCTCTACACCCACTTCGCCGACGTCGACGAGGCGACCGCCGCGCTGCTGACCCGCGTGCTGCTCGAGCTGCTCGGCGCCTCCGACGAGGAGGGCGACCGGGACCTGCCAGCTCGCGAGCGGCTGATCGAGCGTGCGACCCGCCTGGCGACGGCGGTGCCCGACGACCCGCTCGTCGAGCGCATCCTCGAGCTGGACGCGGAGCTGCTGGTGCCCTACCTGGTGCGTCGCCTGGGCTCCTCCCAGCGCGCGATCCTCGACACGGTCGCCGACGTCGTGGCCGCGGGGCAGCAGGACGGATCGATCCGCCACGGCGATCCCCGCCGCATCGCCTTCAGCACCTTCCTGGTGGTGCAGGCCTTCGTCATCTCCGCGCGCATCGCCGAGGCGGAGCATGGCCGCGAGCCGATGCTCGCCGAGCTGCGCCTGATCCTCGAGTCGGCGCTGACCCCGGACCCGGACCCCAAGGACGCAACGTGAAGCCGTCGTCACTCAACGCCAGGCGGCGTCAGCGCGAGCTGGAGGGACTCGCCGACGGGGGCGTCGTCGACGTCCTGGTGGTCGGCGGGGGCATCACGGGTGCCGGCGTGGCCCTCGACGCCGCCACCCGGGGTCTCTCGGTCGCGCTGGTCGAGCGCGGCGACCTCGCCCAGGGCACCAGCCGGTGGTCCTCCAAGCTGGTCCACGGCGGGCTGCGCTACCTCGCCAAGGGCCAGGTCGGCCTCGCCCACCAGAGCGCGGTCGAGCGCGGGGTCCTGATGGAGCGCACCGCCCCGCATCTGACACGAGCCCTGGGCATGGTCGCCCCCGTCGGGGTCGGGTTCGGCATGGGCGACGCGGCGCTGACGGCCGCCGGCTTCGTGGCCGGAAACCTGCTACGGGTCGCTGCGGGCACCAGCAGGGCCACGTTGCCCTCGCCCCGGTGGCTGACGCCGCACGAGACCCGTCTGCTGACCCCGGCCGTGGAGCACCGTGGCCTTCGCGGCGGGCTGCTGAGCTGGGACGGCGCGCTGAGCGACGACGCCCGGCTCGTGCTCGCCGTCGCGCGGACCGCGGCGGCCTTCGGCGCGCGGATCCTCACCCGCTGCCGGGTCGACGAGCTGCACCCGGACGGCGCCGTGGTGCACGACACGGTGGGCGACCAGCGCCTGCTGCTGCGTGCCCGGCACGTGGTCAACGCCACGGGCGTGTGGGCGGACCGGCTCCACCCCGAGGTCGAGCTGCGGCCCTCGAAGGGCGCGCATCTGGTGATCGACGCCGGGGCGCTGGGGCACCCGCGGGCGGCGCTGACCGTGCCCGTGCCCGGCGAGCCCAACCGCTACGTGTTCGCCCTGCCCCAGGAGGACGGGCGCGTGGACGTGGGCCTGACCGACGATCCCGTGGCGAGCGCGACCGAGGACCCGGTGGCCGACGAGGCCGACGAGACCTTCCTGCTGGCCACGCTCAGCGCCGTGTGCGAGCGCGCCCTGACGCCCGCCGACGTGATCGGCTCCTACGCGGGGCTACGGCCCCTGCTCGAGGGCGCCGACGGCGCGACCGCCGATCTCTCCCGGGATCACGCGGTGCTGGAGCGCTCGGATGGGCTGCTCACCGTCGTCGGCGGGAAGCTCACCACCTACCGGCGCATGGCCGAGGACGTCGTGGATCGCGTCGCCGCGCGTGAGAGCGTGACCGCGGGCCCGTGCCGCACCGCCGCTCAGCCGCTGGTGGGGGCCGCCTCCCGTGCCCGTCTCGCAGACCTGCCGGCACCGGCGTCGCTGGTGCGTCGGCACGGCACCGAGGCGATCGAGCTGGCCGAGCTCGTGCGGGAGGAGCCCGAGCTCGGCCACCCGGTGGTCGACGGGCGTCCCTACCTGCGCGCGGAGCTGCGGTGGGCGGTCGAGCACGAAGGGGCGCTCGACGTCGAGGACCTCGTCGACCGCCGCACCCGGCTGGGCCTGGTCACCGAGCAGCGCCCGGCCGCCGTCGCGGCCACGCGTGAGAGCCTGCGGGCAGCGCTCGCCACGGGCGCGTGAGCCCGAGGGGCCGTGGCGGCGTGCGGTGGGGGCTACGGTGTCGCCGTACGTCTCATGACAAGGAGCAGGAATGCGAGTGGTCGTCGACTACGACCTGTGCGAGAGCAACGGCGTGTGCGAAGGGCTGGCGCCCGACGTCTTCGAGGTGGGGGACGACGACAACCTCTACCTGCTGCAGGAGCAGCCCCCCGAGGATCGCCGCGAGGCGGTGCAGGCGGCCGTCGACCGTTGCCCCAAGCAGGCGCTTCGCCTCGAGGGGTGACCGGGGTCCGGGCGCGCCGCTCTGCGTGCCCGGACGAAACGTTCGCACCGAAATCGTTCCCGCGATACGGTTCGGTATGCCACGCCGCCGGCGGCCGAGGCCCGGCGGCGTGCAGGAACCGCCCGCCTGGGGAGGAGAGGCCCAGAAATGAGCGACACGATCATCCCGATGTCCGTCGACGACATCAACCTGTCGGATCCGCGCTTCTGGGCCCGGCCGCTGCACGAGCGCGACGATGCCTTCCGCGCGCTGCGCCAGCAGCGGCCGCTGGCCTTCTTCGACGAGCCGGAGGTCCCGTCCGACTCGCTGATGGACCCCGCCGACCTGCCGCCGGCGCGTGGCTACTACGCGGTGACGCGCTATGCCGACATCGCGGAGATCAGCAAGAACCCGGCCGACTTCTGCTCGGGAGAGGGGTCGGTGAGCGTGCGGGACATGCCGCCGGAGATCGCGGAGCTGTTCGGCTCGATGATCGCGATGGACGATCCGCGCCATGCCCGCATTCGCGGCATCGTCTCGCGTCGCTTCACCCCCAAGGCGCTCGAGCGGCTCCTCGACAGCGTGGACGAGACCGCGCAGGAGATCCTCGACAAGGCGGCCCCCAAGGGCGAGGTCGACTTCGTCGAGGACATCGCCGCGCCGCTGCCGCTGCTGATCATCTGCGACATGATGGGGATCCCGCGCAGCGCCTACCCCGAGGTGCTGCACAACTCCAACGTGATCCTCTCCGCCGGCGACCCCGAGTACTTCCCGCCCGGGGAGAACCCCCAGGAGATCCTCATCGGGGCCGGCATGTCGCTGCTCGGGCTGATGAACGAGCTCGCCGAGGATCGTCGCAAGAACCCCAAGGACGACCTGACCACCGCGCTGATCCACGCCGGCGAGGAGGGCGATGACGACCGGCTCACACCGCAGGAGCTGTCCTCGTTCTTCATCCTGCTGGTGGTCGCCGGCAACGAGACCACCCGTACCGCGCTCACGCACGGGATGTACCAGCTGACCCGCAACCCGGACCAGCGCGAGATCCTCACGCGCGATCTCGAGGGCGTGCTGCCCACCGCCGTCGAGGAGATCGTGCGCTACGCCTCCCCGGTGACCTACATGCGGCGCACGGCCACCCGCGACGGCGTGCAGGTCGGCGGCGAGACCTTCCAGAAGGGGGACAAGTTCGTCCTCTTCTACGGGTCGGGCAACCGGGACGAGGAGGTCTTCGAGGACCCCGACCGCTTCGACGTGCGCCGCGACCCGAACCCGCACATCGGCTTCGGGGCCCCCGGCCCGCACTTCTGCCTCGGTGCCCACCTGGCACGTCGCGAGATGACCGTGATGCTGCGGCGGATGTTCGAGCGCATCCCCGACATCGAGGCCACCGCGGAGCCTGAGCGGCTCTTCGGGGCGCTGCCGCTGGTCAACGGCATCAAGCGGCTGCCGGTCCGCTTCACCCCGACGCCGGCCCGCTGAGCGGCCCGTACCCGGTCCGGCCCTGCGAGACTCGGTCCGGACCGGGACGTGGGTGCTCAGCGCTCGTGAGGGTGGCCGGGATCCCGGGTGCTGACCAGGGCGACGACGATCAGCACGGGCTGGAGCAGCAGCCGACCCCAGCGCGCGGCCGCGGAGTCGAGCCCGAACGCGTCCACGCCGGCCACCGCCTGGTGGACGTTGCCGGGAAAGACCAGCACGAGGAACACGGCGACCGACCAGCCCACGTAGCGGCGATGGCGCCGGCTGACCAGCAGCGCCAGGCCGAGCGCGATCTCGATCACCCCCGAGACGTAGACCAGCGCAAGGCGCGCGGGCAGCCAGGTGGGGGTCTGGGCCAGGAACGGCTCCGGTGCCAGCAGGTGTCCGACCCCTGCCGCCAGCAGCAGCCCGGCCAGCGCCCACCGCAGGAGCGTCCGCAGGCGTGTGGTGGCGGGCGGCGGCTGCTCGGTCATGCTGACCGACGCTAGCCGTGTGTAGCGTGCTGCGTGCGCCGCCGAGCGGGAGGACACCGGCGTTGCCCGATCAGCAGGTGACGCGCAGGTGAGCGGTCCCGCCGAGCGCGCCGGCGACCCATTCCGCCGGTCGGAGGGCCAGCCCGCCGACGCGGCACGATCGACGGTGGGCGCGCGGATCCCGGGCCTGGACCTGGCGCGAGCCCTGGCGATCCTGGGCATGCTGGCCGTCCACGTCGGTCCCACCGACGCGGACGGGCTCGCCGGCACCCTCTATGCGGCCCCCCACGGGCGGGCGGCGATCCTCTTCGGGCTCGTGGCCGGCGTCGGGGTGAGCCTGCTGGCGGCCTCGCGGAGCACCTCGCGGGCCCAGGCGCGTCTGCGGCTGCTGTGGCGCGCGGCCATCCTGCTTCCGCTGGGGCTGTGGCTGCAGGAGCTCGACCACAACGTCTTCGTCATCCTGCAGGACTACGCCGTGCTGTTCGTGGTCGCCGTCGGCCTGCTCGGCGTGGCGGATCGCTGGCTGCTCGCGCTGGCGGCGACGTCGGCCTCGCTGGGCAGCCTCGGGTACCTGTGGGGGCGCGTCGCCGACCCCGACGGCTTCGCACGCCAGCCGGTGGTGTGGGGGGAGCCGCTCGGCGAGGTGCTCCACAGGCTGGTCCTGTCCGGCCCGTATCCGCTGCTGACCTGGCTGGCCCCGTTCATCCTGGGCATGTGGCTCGGGCGCCGTGACCTGCGCTCACCGCTGCTGTGGTGGCGGCTGGGGCTCGTGGGGGGCAGCGTGGCGGTGGGTGCCCGCCTGCTCGCCACGGTGCTGCAGGGCTGGTGGGGGGTGCCGATGGAGCCCCTCGGCTGGGACCACGTGCTCGTCGACGATCCCCACAGCCAGATGCCGCTGTGGGTCGTCGGCTCGACCGGCTCGGCGGTCTTCGCCCTCGGCCTGAGCCTCGTCGTCGCCGACGGGTGGCGCCGTGCAACGTGGCCTCTGGTGGCCGTGGGCCAGCTCGCCTTCACCGTCTACGTCGGTCACCTGCTCGCGCTGCACGCCTGGCGCGACGAGCTGACCTCCGAGGCTGTGGGAGGCGCGGTCGGGCTCGTGCTCGCGTTCACTGCGGTTGCCGCGATCCTGGCCGTTGCCTGGCGCGCGGTCCTGCCCCGCGGGCCGCTGGAGACGGTGCTCCACCTGCCCTGGCTGGGACGACGGTCCGCGGCATCGTGAGCGCCGCGGCATCGTGAGCGCCGGCGCCGCGGACCGGCCGCGGGGGCGCCGCTCGTCCTGGACGCCACGGCGGGCCACTCGCCCCGTCTCACCGTCCGCGCAGCCACCGGGCGGGCGAGAGCACGTCGACGTCGGGGTCGGGGGAGCGCTCGTCGGCAGCGCGCCGGTGGGCGGCTGCCGCCTCCTCGTCGCCCTGGCCGGCGTGCCACGCGGCTCGCTGCCGGTGCCAGCCCGCGTCGACGTAGCCGCGCTGCTGTGTGGAGAGCGCGGCGAGATAGGGGTCCTCGTCAGGTGGCACTCGCTCGCGCAGGTCGCCCAGCACCCGGTCGCGCGCGGCGCCGGTCAAGAAGTCCGCCCCACCGGCACGCACCTGCCGGTGGGTGCGTGGAGCGAGGTACTCGATCCGGGGCCGCGCGTCGGTGTTCACCGGATGGTCACGGAACACGCCGCTCGCGGTGACGTTGCCCGCGTAGTGGCGCAGCGCGAGCGCCTCGTAGGCGTCGTCGCCCAGCGCCGGGTCGTCGCGCACGGACCGGCCCCTCGGGGCGATGCTTCCGGGGTCGAGCGGCTGGTCATCGGCCTGTCCCACCAGCGCCACGATCGAGCGGTTCGGGAACAGGTCGCCTCGCCACAGCGTGACCTGCTCGAAGGCGGCGTCCATGGTGGCGGCGATGATCCCGAGCTCCTGCTCGGAGACCTGGTAGAGCGGGAGCCACTGGACCATCCGCCCGCCGGCCGCGAGCCGACCTCGCGCGGTGCGGTAGTGCTCGAGGGTGTAGAGGTTGCCGGTGCCGGCCTTCCACGGGGTGAACAGGTCGCTGACGATCAGGTCGTAGCGCTGTGGGCTGCGGCGCAGGCAGGTGCGCCCGTCCTCGGCGTGGACCGTGACCCGAGGGTCCGAGAACAGCCCGTCGACCCAGGGGCGGAAGTGCCCGTCCGCCAGCGCCACGACCTCGGGCAGGATCTCGCAGACCATGACGTGCTCGACGTCGAACGACAGGGCCGCCCCGGCGGTGATGCCGGTTCCCAGTCCGAGGTGGAAGACGCGCTCCGCCTCGGGCTGGGTCAGCATCGGGATGACGGTCTGGTTGCGCTCGGAGTCCGCGCCGCGGGTGCTGCCCAGCGTGTAGTGGTTGTTCACCCGCAGCAGGCGCGCGCCGTCGCGCTCGAGCACCGCGGCCCTCGCCGCCGCCCCTTCGCGGACCTCGCGGACCTGTTCGCCCGGCCCGGAGCCGGCGCGCACGGTCGCCAGCCCCTGCGGGTCGACCGAGACCAGGGTGAGGCCAGCGAGCAGCGCCAGGCCG
>SKLC01000449.1 GCA_007123425.1 Nitriliruptoraceae bacterium | reverse complement strand
CGGGGACCCGCCGGGTGGTCGGCGTGACCACGCGCCTGCTGGGCCGCGGTCGCTGACCGGGCCGCCACGGCGCGGCCGGTCGGTCCGGCCCCGTCGGCACCGGGCCGTCCCGCCATCTGGGCGGGGTGCCCTCACGCGAGCCGCCGGGCACGGCCGTCTCGACGGGGTCCGGTGGCTCCTGCGCGACGTGCCGACGAAAGCTAGCGTGCATGAGTGTCTGCGCTCAGTCGTGCGATGGGAGACCGTTCAATGGCAAGCGACGCGATCGAGGGCCTGCTCGAGGAGGGGCGCACGTTCCCGCCGCCCGAGGAGTTCAAGCGCGATGCGCTGATCACGGGGGCGGAGATCTACGACGAGGCCGCTCGTGACCGTGAGGGCTTCTGGGCCCGGGAGGCCGCGGAGCTGGACTGGTTCGAGGAGTGGACCCGGATCCTGGACTGGGAGCCGCCGTATGCCCGATGGTTCGTGGACGGCAAGCTGAACGTGGCCCACAACTGCCTCGACCGGCATGTGGAGGCCGGGCACGGCGACCAGGTGGCCTTCCACTGGGAGGGCGAGCCCGGCGACACGCGCACGATCACCTACGCGCAGCTGCTGGCCGACGTGGCCCGCACCGCCAACGCGCTCAAGGAGCTGGGCGTCTCCAAGGGCGACCGGGTGGCGGTCTACCTGCCGATGATCCCCGAGCTGCCCACGATCATGCTGGCCTGCGCGCGGATCGGCGCTCCCCACTCGGTGGTGTTCGGCGGCTTCTCCGCGTCCGCGCTGCGCGACCGCATCAACGACGCCGAGGCCAAGGTCCTGGTCACCGCCGACGGGGGCTATCGCCGCGGGCAGGTCTCCTCGCTCAAGCCGGCTGCCGACGAGGCCCTGGCCGACACGCCCTCCATCGAGCACGTGCTGGTGGTCCAGCGTGGCGGCAACGACGTCGACATGGTGGAGGGCCGTGACCTGTGGTGGCACGAGACCGTCGACCGGCAGGAGGCCGAGTGCCCCTGTGAGCCGATGGACAGCGAGGACCTGCTCTACCTGCTCTACACGTCGGGCACGACCGGCAAGCCCAAGGGCATCATGCACACCACCGGCGGATATCTGACCCAGGTCGCGTTCACCCACCGCTACGTGTTCGACCTGCACCCCGACACCGACGTGTACTGGTGCGCGGCCGACATCGGCTGGGTCACCGGCCACAGCTACATCGTCTACGGGCCCCTGGCCAACCGCGCCACCTCGGTGATGTACGAGGGCGTGCCCAACCATCCGGCCGAGGACCGCTTCTGGGAGATCGTGGAGCGCTACCGGGTGACCCAGCTCTACACCGCCCCCACCGCGATCCGGGCCTTCATGAAGTGGGGCGACGAGCACCCCCAGGCCCACGATCTGTCCAGCCTGCGCCTGCTGGGAACCGTCGGCGAGCCCATCAACCCCGAGGCCTGGATGTGGT
Organism: Nitriliruptoraceae bacterium; assembly: GCA_007123425.1. Taxonomy (GTDB): domain Bacteria; phylum Actinomycetota; class Nitriliruptoria; order Nitriliruptorales; family Nitriliruptoraceae; genus SKLC01. The sequence goes on along the minus strand of SKLC01000449.1, from coordinate 5,463 downwards.
ACCGCGAGGTCATCGGCGGTGGGCGCACCCCCATCGTCGACACCTGGTGGCAGACCGAGACCGGCGGGATCATGATCTCGCCGCTGCCCGGCGCGACCACGACCAAGCCCGGCTCGGCGACCTTCCCGCTGCCCGGCATCTCGGCCGACATCGTCGACGAGGGCGGCGAGTCGGTGGGCGTGCCCGGGGGCGGCTACCTCGTGCTCGACGAGCCGTGGCCGGCGATGCTGCGCGGCATCTGGGGCGACGACCAGCGCTTCCGCGACACCTACTGGTCCCGGTTCCCCGGGCGGTATTTCGCCGGCGACGGCGCAAAGCGCGACGAGGACGGCTACGTCTGGCTGCTGGGCCGGGTCGACGACGTCATGAACATCTCCGGGCACCGCATCTCCACCACCGAGGTCGAGTCGGCGCTGGTCTCCCACGAGTCGGTCGCCGAGGCCGCGGTGGTCGGTCGCCACGATGCCCAGACCGGGCAGGCCATCGCCGCCTTCGTCACCCCCCGCAAGGGCGTCGAGGGCGACGAGACGCTGGCCACGCAGCTGCGCGACCACGTGTCGACGATGATCTCGCCGATCGCCAAGCCCGCCTCCCTGCTGTTCACCGCCGACCTGCCCAAGACCCGATCGGGCAAGATCATGCGCCGGCTGCTCAAGGACATCGCCGAGGACAAGGAGCTCGGCGACACCTCGACCCTCGCCGACGCCTCGATCGTCGACCAGATCAAGCAGCGCTACGTCACGGGCGGGGCCGAGTGAGTCCGCGGCCGTGACGGGGCCCGGCGCGAGCGAGCCGCGCCCCGGGGCTCGACGAGCCTCGCCGACCGACGGACCCGACCCGGCCGCCCGACGGGCCGTCACGGTCGTGTTCGTCCTCAACGGGTCGCTGGTCGCCTCCTGGCTCGTGCAGATCCCCGCGGCACAGGCGCGCCTGACGGTCGGCGAGGGCACGCTCGGCCTGGTGCTGATGGGCCTGGCCGTCGGCGTGCTGCTCGCCCTGCCGATCGCGGGCGGGGCCGTGGCCCGGATCGGCAGCCGGCTCGTGACCGGGGCAGGCGCGGGGTTGGCCGTGCTCGCCCTGCCGCTGACCGGGCTGGCGACCACCCCGCCGACACTGGCGGCGAGCCTGGTGGCCCTGGGGGCCGGCACCGCCACGATGGACGTGGGCATGAACGCCCAGGGCATCGGCGTCGAGGCGGGCTACCGCCGCTCGATCTTGGTGGGCATGCACGCAGCGTGGAGCCTCGGCGCGCTGCTGGCCGCGACCGGCGGCGCGATCAGCCTGGGGCTGGGCGTGCCGAGCGTCCCGCACCTCCTGGTCGTGACCACGCTCGTCGCCGTCACGATGGCCGGGTGCCTGCCGTGCCTGCGCGTGGCCGACCGTGCCGCCCCCACGGCGCGGCGCGACACGCCCCGGCTGGCCCTGCCCCGCGGCCCGCTGGTGCCGATCGCCGCCGTGGCCGTGGGGTCCTCGTTCGGGGAGAGCACCGCCAGCGACTGGAGCGGCATCTTCATGCGCGACGCCGTCGGCGTGGCCGAGGGACTGGCCCCGTGGGGCTTCGTGACCGTCATGGCGGCCATGACCGTCTCCCGGCTGGTCGGCGACCGGATCACCGATCGGATCGGCGCGGCCGGGACCGTGAGCTGGGGTGGCCGTCTGGCGGCGGGCGGGTTCCTGCTGCTCGCGGCGCTGCCCTGGGCGCCGACGGCCGTGGTGGGCTTCCTCGCCGTCGGGATGGGGGTGGCCTCCATCACCCCGCTCGCCTTCGCCGCGGCGGGGCGCACCGCCAGCTCCGCGGGGGCCGGCGTGGGCGCGGTGGCCTCGGTGGGCTACGTCGGGTTCCTGCTCGCCCCACCCCTGGTGGGCACCATCGCCGAGCTGGTCGACCTGCGCCTGGCGCTGGGCGCGGTCGGCGTGCTCCTGCTGGTGGCCACCACCCGCCCTCGCGGGTTCGACCCGGCCCGCTGAGCGGGCGGGGCCGACGGCCGCCCATGCGCTGGCACGGGTAGGCCGCCGACCACCACGCGAGGCGGGTCAGCCCTGGGAGCTGGAGTCCTGGTCGCGGGCCGTCGCGATCAGCTCGCGCACCTTCTCGGGCTCCCCCGGGGATTGCGCGATGATGTCGTTGCGGGCCTGCAGGAACGCGTCACCGAGCCGCTCACGGGTCGCCACGTCGACGTTCTCGCGCGCGGCGTTGAGCACGTCGCGCTCCTCCTCGTCGAGGTGGTGGGTCACCGTCTCCACCAGCTCCTCGAGCCGCTCCTCGAAGGTGTCCTGGTCCGCGTCGGAGATCTCCTGCAGCGCGGCAAGCGCCTCGTGGCCCTCCTGGTGCTCCTCGAAGCTGTGGGCGATCTCCTCGCGGTCCTGCGGCGCCTCGCGCTTGAGCTCCGGGTAGACCTCCCGCTCCTCGGCCTCGGCATGGGCGACGAGCAGGTCGGCGAGCTCCCGCAGGCGCGCCTGGCGGTTCTCGTCGCGGTTGCGCAGTGCGCGGAACAGGCGCTCGAACTCGCGATGGTCGGCGAGGATGAGCTCGACGACGTCACGGCTGTCGATCTCGCTGGCTCCGCCGGGCTGCGGCTGGGTCATGACACTCCCGTTTCTCGTCGCTGACATGGCCGCGCGCCCTGCGCGGCTCGTGGACGAGTCTGTGGGCTCACGTCGGCGCCCGGGCGACGCGGAGTCGGCCGGATGGACGTGCCCGTGGGGCGACCCCGGCCGACGGTCCGCACCGACCCCCGCGCCCTGCGCGCCGTCCGCGGCTCGGTCGCCCGGGACGCCTCAGCCCTGATCGAGCGAGATCATGGCCACCTCCACATGCACCAGATGCTCGGGCGCGGCGATGACGTCGACGATGGCACCGGCAACCTCCTCGACCCGCAGGCCGGCACGCGGCGCGGCCTCGCGCAGCCGGCTCGCCACCGGGTCGTCGAGCCCCTCGAAGATCGGCGTGTCGACCAGTCCGGGGGCCAGGACCGTCACGCGGATGCGATCCTCGGCGAGCTCGCGTCGCAGCCCCTCCGAGAGCGTGTGCACGGCGGCCTTGGTCGCCCCGTAGACCCCCATCTCCGCGGTCTGCAGGCGCCGGCCCGACATCGACGAGACGTTGACGACGTCGCCGCGCCCCGCGTCACGCAGGTACGGGATGGCCGCCTGGGTGGCGTGCAGCAGGCCCAGGACGTTGACCTCGAGCATGGTGCGCCACTCGGCGGGGTCGGTGGTGGCCACCGGCCCGGGGCGTACCAGCCCCGCCGCGTTGACCACGCCGTCGAGGCCGCCGAGCCGGTCTGCGGCCGTCTCCACGGCGGCGCGGGTGGCCTCGGGGGCCACGACGTCGGCGGGCACCGCCACCGCGTCCAGCTCCTCCGCCAGGGCGGTCAGCGCGTCGCGGCGCCGGGCGAGCAGGGCGACCTGCGCCCCCTCGGCCACCAGGGCCCGCGCGGTGGCCTCGCCGATGCCCGAGGAGGCACCGGTGACCAGCAGGCGACGTCCGCTGCAGCGTCCCATCGTCGTCCTCTCGGGTTCGGCGGCAGGAGACCCGCCAGCGAGGCTACTGGCGTATCGGGCCCGCTTCCCGCCTGCTTCGGGCGGGGTCGGCCAGCCGGGTAGGCTCCTGCCCGCTCGCGCCCCGCGCCCCCGTCCTCTTGAGGCTCATGGAGTCCGTCTCGTCGTGGCTGCCGCTGGTGGCCGTCAGCATGCCGCTGGTGGTCACGGCGCTGGTCGTGGCCCTGGGGCGCTGGCCCAACGTGCGCGAGACCGCCACGGTCACCGGCGCGGTCATCGCGTTCGTCGCGGTGGGCGCGATGGTGCCCACCGTGCTGGCCGGGCAGGCACCGACCACGACGCTGTTCGAGATCCTGCCGGGCGTGGAGCTCACGCTGCGGGCCGACGGGCTCGGCATGATCTTCACGCTGCTGGCGTCGTTCCTGTGGATCCTGGCCTCGATCTACGCCGTCGGCTACATGCGTGGCCACAACGAGGCCGACCACACCCGCTTCTTCGCCGCATTCGCGCTGGCGGTCGGCGCCGCCTTCGGCGTGGCGTTGAGCGCCGATCTGTTCACCTTCTTCGTCTTCTACGAGGTGCTCACGATCGCCACCTACCCCCTGGTGGCGCACAAGGGCGACGACGAGTCCCGCCGCTCCGGCCGGATCTATCTGAGCTATCTCATCCCCGGCGGCGTGGCGCTGCTGCTGGCGCTGGGCATCCTCTACCAGGCCACCGGCGACGTGACCTTCGTCGCGGGCGGGTTCGCCGGCGAGCACTTCGGCCGCGGCATGCTGCTGCTGCTGTTCGCGCTCTTCCTGTTCGGCTTCGGCACCAAGTCCGGCATCATGCCGCTGCACGCCTGGCTCCCCGCGGCCATGGTCGCCCCCACGCCGGTCAGCGCGCTGCTGCACGCCGTGGCGGTGGTCAAGGCGGGCGTGTTCGGCTTCGCCCGGGCCATCGGCTTCGTGCTCGGCCCGGGCGTGCTGGCCGACATCGGCGCCGGCACGATCCTGGCGACGCTGGCGGCGATCACGATCGTGGTCGCCTCGGTCGTGGCGCTGCGCGCCGACAAGTTCAAGCGACGGCTGGCCTTCTCCACGATCGCGCACCTGTCCTACATCGTGCTCGGGCTCGCGCTGCTCTCCCCCCTGGCGTGGGAGGGCTCGCTGCTCCACATCGTCAACCACGGCCTGCTCAAGATCACGCTGTTCTTCGTCGCGGGTGCCGTCTACGTCCACCTGCACCTCGACCGGGTCAGCCAGCTCGACGGCATCGGCCGTGCCATGCCCTTCACGATGGGGGCGTTCACCATCGCCTCGCTGGGGCTGGCCGGGCTGCCGCCCATCGGGGGCTTCGTCTCCAAGCTGTTCCTGATCCGCGGCGGCATGGATGCCGACGAGATGGTCTTCGCCCTGGTGATGGCCGGCGGCGGCCTGCTGACCGCCGGCTACCTGCTGCCGATCGCCTACCGCGCCTTCTTCCGCCCCGCCCCCACCGAGTACCCCAGCGAGCGCAGCGCGAAGCTGATGGTGGTGCCGCTGTGCATCACCGCGACCGTCGCGCTGGCCATGGGCCTCGGTGACCTGGTCGGCATCGGCGAGATCGCCAGCGAGGTCGGCGGCGCGGTCATGGGAGGTGCGCGATGACCCGCAAGCTCGTGGTGATCGTGCTCGTCGTGGTCGCCGGGGTCGGCGTCGACCTGCTGGCCGGCACCGAGCCGCCGGGCATCGGCGCCGCCCTCGGGCTGACCGGCACCTTCGTGCTCACCTACGGCTCGAAGTGGCTGGCAGTCGTCCTCAAGCGCCCCGAGGACTACTACGACCACCAGGACCTGCCCTGGCCCTCCGCGGCACGGGAGGGCGAGGATGGCTGAGGACCTGCTGCTCCTGCCCGCGATGCCGCTGCTGCTCGGTGCCCTGCTGGTGGCGCTGCTGCCCCGCCGCGCCGGCGGGGCGGTGCTGCTCGCCGCGCCGCTGG
>SKLC01000456.1 GCA_007123425.1 Nitriliruptoraceae bacterium | reverse complement strand
CGCTGAGCCTGGGCATCATCTCCTACGCCTTCTCCGCCTTCGCGATCGCCATGGGCGCGATGATGGTCCTCATCGGCCTGGTCATCCACCGGCTGCGCCGCACCGCCTGACCCCGACGTTCACACCCACGGGCCGGTGGCACCCGCCACCGGCCCGCACGCGTGCCGGGCCGTCTCAGCCCGTTGGCGAGAGCGCCAGGGCGCGCTCGGCCCAGTCGAAGAACGTCATGTCGACCTCGCTCTTCCACGCGGCACCGCGCAGGATGCGCGGCCCCCAGGAGGGCCGCCGGTCGGCCAGGGGCCTCACCGCGTTGTCGAGCCACCCCTTGCCGTGCAGCGGATCCACGACCGCATGCATCTGGTAGAAGGCGCGCGCGTCCTCGTTCGCTCCCAGCCGGCCCAGACCCTGGTCGACGTAGCGGCACCGGGGTCCCGCCGTCAGCTCGATCAGCCCCAGCGCGCCGACCATCTCCGGCTGCAGGGCGCGGTTGGTGGCCACGAGACCGAGCATGGCACTGCGCTCGAGCGCCTCGGTGGGCTGGTCGTGGCGTGCGACCGTCGGCAGGTCGACCGCATCGACGAAGCGTCGATAGAGCACGTTGTGCACCTTGTCGACCTCGCCGTTGCCCATCTCGTCCCAATAGTTGCTCGCCAGCTCCATCTTCGCGGGCCCCACCGGCAGTCCCACCTGGCATGTCGCGACGAGGTCGTCGAAGATGTCGTCCGGTCCGCCTTCGAGGGCGAGGAACCGCAGCACCGCGTCCCAGCCGGCGTCCTCGGCGAGCCACTGGTAGACGGCCGGGGCGCGGTCGCGGGCCGCGATCGCGCGCAGCGTCTCGGCGGCCCCGCCTTCATCGAGGTCACCGTCGATGCGCGCGTCGAGCTCCGCGATCCAGGCCGTCTCCAGCCGCGACTTGAGGCTGGCGATGGCGGGATGGTGCTGCCAGCGCACGCGGTCGCCGAGATCAGCCAGCGGGGCCCGGTGCAGGTCGTGGACCTGCAACAGCACCAGCGCCCGGTCGCGCCGGCTGGCGGGCTCGGCGTCGGCGAGCCCCTGCAAGGGCCGCTCGCTCGTCGCGTCCAGGGCGACCGCCAGCTGCCCGGACAGGGTGACCGACTCGGTGTGGGGCCCACTGGCCACGTCCGCTCCTCCTGCTCACTCGCCGCGCTCGACGTCGCGTCGAGCATCATCGTCGCCGGCCCCTTCCAGGGCCCTGGCACCCGGTCGTCTGCCCGGGACCACGCCCGCGAGCGGCCGGCGCCAGCCCGGGTCGCGGTCCACGATCGCGCCCGCATCCGCTCGTCGGGCGGGCTCGTGCCACCGAACGGACGTGGCCCCGGGGACCGGAGGGGGACCAACGGACACCAGCGAGCCGTCGCCCGACGTCGCCTCCCGCGCCCACACTCGTCGAGCGGCGCGAGCCACCGCGAGTCAGGAGCGCCGAGATGACCTTCTCGCTCGTCGCGCGATGTCCCAGCACCGGCCAGCTGGGGGTCGGTGCGATGACCGCGATGCTCGGCATCGGCAAGCTGGTCGCGCACGCCAAGGCCCAGGTCGGCGCGGCAGCGACCCAGGCGATGGTCAACCCGTACCTCGCCTTCGACGGGCTGTCCCGCCTCGAGCAGGGAGGCGCCGCTCCGGAGGTGCTCGAGGAGCTCATCGCCGCGGATCCCGGTCGGGAGGGGCGCCAGTTCGGTCTCGTCGACGCCCAGGGGCGCGTGGCTGCCCACACCGGGACGCTGCCTGAGGACTACAAGGGTCACCGGACCGGGGACGGGTGGGCCTGCCAGGGCAACCGGCTGGCCGGCCCCGAGGTGCTCGACGCGGCCGTCGAGGCCTTCGCTTCCGATCCGGACGCCCCGCTGGTCGAGCGGCTGCTGGCCACCCTCGACGCGGGCGAGGACCAGGGCGGGGACACCAAGGGCCACCAGTCCGCCACGATCACGGTCGTGGAGCGGGAGCTGTATCCGCTGTGGGACCTGCGGGTCGACGAGTCCGACGAGCCGCTGCGGGAGATCCACGCGCTCCACGAGGAGTTCGCGGAGAAGCTCGTGCCCCAGATCCGGATGCTGCCCACCCGCGACGATGCCCTCGGTGGCTTCGACTACGAGCGGGACGCAAGCGGCGTCTGACGCCGGCTCAGACCTCCTGACGGTGGTCGTCCGACCCGATCAATGACGCCACCGGCAGCTCACGGCCACGCGCGTGTGCCAGGTAGAGGCTGCTGTTGACCAGGCCGAGATGGGTGAAGGCCTGAGGGAAGTTGCCCAGGAACGCGCCCGTCGCCGGATCGAGCATCTCGCTGAACAGGCCCACGTGATTGGCGCGGTCCGCGATCGTCCGGAAGACCTCCTCGGCCTCCTCGACCCGACCGGCCATCGCCAGCGCGTCGACGAGCCAGAACGAGCACAGCCCGAAGGCGCCCTCCCCGCCGGCGATCCCGTCGTCGGCGAGATAGCGGTGGACGTAGGCGCCCTCGGCGAGCTCCTCCAGCGTGCGGTCGAGATTCTGCTGCACCCGGGGGTCGTCGAAGGGCAGGAACTCCTGCATCGCCAGCAGCAGGTTGGAGGCGTCGAGGACCGGGCGCTCGTAGGACTGCTGGAACGCCCCGAGCTCCGGGTCGAACCCCTTGGCCAGCACCTCCTCGGCGATCTGCTCGCGGCTGCTGGCCCACTGCTCGACGTCGCCCTCGATCACGCCGCGACGCGCGAGCCGTTCGGCGCGGTCGAGGGCCATCCAGACCATCACCTTGGAGTAGACGAAGGAGAAGGGCCCGTTGCGCAGCTCCCACAGACCGAAGTCGGGTTGCTGCCACGAGGTGCAGGCCTGGTCGGCGACCTGCGGGAGGAAGGCGATGATGTCGTCGTCGAGCGTGCCGCCGAGGCGCACGATCTCGTAGGCGGCGCTGATGAGCTCGCCGAAGATGTCGAGCTGCAGCTGATCGACCGCCCCGTTGCCCACGCGCACGGGGGCGGAGCGGCGGTAGCCGGCCAGACCGGGCAGCTCCTGCTCGTCGAGGTCGGTCTCGCCGTGGAGGCCGTAGAGCAGCTTCAGGCCCCAGCTGCGGTGGCCCTCGTCCCGCGCCGCACGCTCGGCCCACTGGATGAACGCGTGCGCCTCCGTCTCGTGCCCGAGGGCGAACAGCGCCTGTGCGGCCAGCCCCGCGTCGCGGATCCAGGCGAGCCGATAGTCCCAGTTGCGCACGCCGCCGATCTCCTCGGGCAGCGAGGTGGTGGCGGCCGCGGCGATCGCGCCGGTGTCGGCGTGGGTCAGCAGCTTGAGCGCGAGCTCCGAGCGCACCACCATCTGCTGGTGCGGCGCTGCCCAGTCCCGCGCGCCGGTCGCCTCGGCCTTGCGGATCCAGGCGCGCCAGCTCGCGAGCGTCTCGTCGTACCAGCGCTCGATCTCGTCCGGGCGCAGGGGGTCCGAGCGGGTGCCCCACGTGAGGGCCAGGGAGCGCTGCTCGCCGTCGTCGAGGCGGATGCGGGCCCGCAGCACCGGCCCCACCCGATCCTCGACGACCTCGGTCTCGTCGGCGTCGACGAACAGGCTCAGCTCGTCGGTGCCGGCCCAGGCCAGCCAGCCGGTCTCGGTGGCGACGATCTCGGGGGGCAGGTCGCCGTAGCCAAAGCGCGGTGCGAGCTCGAGCTCGGCCTCGACCGGCCCGCCCTCGGCGCGCAGCAGCCGCAGCACGGCGGGCTCCGTGTCCGTCTCGCTCGGGTCGTCCAGCTGACCGGCCAGGGGCATCAGGTCGGTGACCACGAGCCGGCCGCCATCGGTCTCGAAGGCGGTCTCGACGACGTTGGTGTCCTCGAGGTAGTGCTGCTCGCCCAGGCCCGCGTGGTCCCGGGGCGCGATGCGGAACCGGCCACCGCGGTCGGGATCGAGCAGGGAGGCGAAGACGCTCGGCGAGTCCAGGTGCGGCAGGCACAGCCAGTCGATGGTGCCGTCGCGGGCAACCAGCGCGATCGTGCGCAGGTTGCCGATCGCCGCGTGGTCCTCGATCGCGGGGTAGCGGCCCTCCATCAGCGCAGCTCGGGCAGGACGTGCTCACCGAAGTCGTCGAGGAAGCGGTCCTGGTCGTGGTGGACGTCGTGCAGGTACAGCTCATCGAAGCCGAGCTCGATGTAGTCGGCCAGCGCCTCGCGATGGACGGCGACGTCGGAGGAGACCAGCACGGGGCCGGGCAGGTCATCGGGCTCGACGAACTCGGCGGCCGCCTCGAAGTCGGCGGGCATCCGCAGGCTGGCCAGCACCGGGCTGTCGAAGATGTTGGTGCCCCACTGCTCGTGCGCCGCCGCGAGCGCCTCGTCGTCGGTGGGCGCGTAGGACAGCTGCACCTGCAGGGCCATCGGCTTGCCGTCGCCGCCGCCCTCGCGGAACGCCGCGACGATCTCCCGCAGCTCCTCCAGCGGCTTGGCGATGGTGATCAGCCCATCGGCCCAGCCCGCGACCCAGGCCGCGGTGGTGGGCGTCAGCGCCGCACCGAGCACGCGCGGCGGGCGTGCCGGGCGGGTGTAGAGGTGGGCGTCCTCGACCACGACCGCGCCGCGGTGGGTGACGGTCTCGCCCGCCCACAGCGCCCGCATCACCTCGACGGACTCCAGCAGCCGCTGGTTGCGATCCGCCTTGCGCGGCCAGGCGTCGCCGGTGATGTGCTCGTTGAGGTCCTGCCCGCTGCCGACCGCGAGCCAGAAGCGCTCCGGGTTCATCTCGGCGAGCGTGGCCGCCGCCTGGGCGATGATCGCGGGGTGGTAGCGCTGCCCCGGCGCGTTGACGACACCCATCGGCAGGTCGGTGGCCTGCAGCGCGGCGCCCAGCCAGGACCACGCGAAGCCGCTGTTGCCCTGCCGCTCGTTCCAGGGGTGGAAGTGATCCGAGCACATCGCCGCATCGAAGCCGACGCGCTCGGCGCGCTGGACCCAGCCGAGCAGCGCGCTCGGCGGGTGCTGCTCGTGCGAGGAGTGATAGCCGATCGTGACCATGCCGTCAGCCCGTCACCGGGAAGGCGACGGTGCTCAGCAGGGCGTTCTCGGCCTGCCGGGAGTCCAGGCGCGTGTGCTGGACGACCACCGGCACGCTGGAGCGCACCACCAGCGCGTAGTCGGTGTCGTGCGGGATCGGCTCGGGATCCTCGAGCTCGTTGCACCACTGGTGCACGGTGCGGCGAGCGGGCACCCGCAGGTGGTAGGGCCCGGCCGGCTCACGATCCTCGAAGTAGGCGGTGAGCTCGACCTCGGCGTCCTCGTCGCCCGCGTTGAGCAGGCAGACGGTCTCGTGGCTGGTCATGTCGTCGGGGCCGGTGCTGCGGCCGGGGATGTAGCCCTCGGCGATCGCCCAGACCCGGTGCCCGACGCTCGAGGTCGTGGAGGTGGATGAGGTGCTCATGGCGATGACCGTAGAGGTGGTGTGTCCGCGTCCCCACCTGCCCACGGCCACCGTCCATCACGGTCAGGGCTCGGCTGGCCCGGACTGTCCGGTGCGGCGCACCGGGTGCCCGCCGAACTCGTGCCGAAGCAGCGCCAGGGCCCGCATGGCGGCGGACTCGCGGTCGCGCGACTGCATCAGCGCGGTCTGCGCCGCGGTGACCGCCGGTGTGGGAATGTCGCGCTCCAGGGCCCATCGCAGCACCCAGGTGACCTCGCCGGTGTCCTCGACCTCGGTCGACAGCGCGGCCCAGGCCTGCTCGTTGCGCAGCGCGTTGGCCATCAGCTCGATCAGCCAGCTGCGGATGACGGTCCCGTGCCCGAAGTGCTCGAAGAGCGCGGCGAGATCGAGGTCGTAGTCGGAGCGGTCCAGCAGCTCGACCCCCTCGGCGATCGACTGCAGCATCCCGAACTCGATCGCGTTGTGGACCAGCTTGACGAAGTGGCCCGCCCCGGCAGGCCCCGCGTGATGGACCGCCCCCTCATCGACCGCCAGGTCGCGCAGCACGGGGGCGGCGAGCGCGTAGGCCTGCGGGCTGCCGCCGGCCATGAAGGCGGCGCCTTGCCAGCCCAGCGCGTCGCTGGTGCCACCGCTGGTGCCCACGTCGAGGAAGTCGATGTCGCGCTCCCGACACCGCTCGTGCCGGCGGACCGAGTCCTCCCAGTGGGAGTTCCCGCCGTCCGCCACGACGTCGCCGGGGGTGAGGACCTCCAGCAGCTCGCCGAGGTTGGCGTCGACCGGCGCACCGTGGGGGACGTACATCAGCAGCAGCCGCGGCGGTGCCATGGCCGCCACCAGGTCCGCGAGGGTGGCCGCCGTCTCCACCCCGGCATCGTCCCGGGCCCGCTCGCGAGCCGCCGGGTCGGGGTCCCACCCGTGCACGCGCCGTCCCTGCCGACGCGCCCTCCCGGCCAGGCTGATCCCCATCCGTCCGAGGCCGATGATCGCGAGCTCCATGTGTCGCATTCCTTTCGCGGCGGGGCGGCCCCACGACGACATCACTCGTGCCGGAGCAGCTCCTCGACGAGCACCTGGAGCGCCTCGGCGGCGGGGGCCTGGACCACGGCGGCGTTGGGCAGCCGCTGGGCGAGCTCGGCGAAGGGGTTCGCCTCCGGGTTGACGTCGATCAGCGACGCGCCGGCGTTGATCGCGGTCTGGACCACCAGGGTCGGCAGGTTCGTCGCCCCGGAGGTGCCCACGGTGACCAGAAGGTCCGCCTGCCGGGCCGCGTGCAGCGAGCTGTCGAAATGGAAGCGCTCCTCGTCGTAGGTCTCGTCGAACCACAGCACGTGGGGCCGCATCCAGCCACCGCACCGTGGACAGGTCAGCACGGCCTGCTCCTCGGAGGTGAGCTCGCCGTCATGGTGCCGCTCGGGCAGGTCGGCGGGCACGGCGTGGAGCTCGCGGTGGCAGTCCCGGGCGCAGCGCATGCGCTCGAGGTGGCCGTGGATGGGGTAGGTGCGCTCCGGGCTGGACCCGGCCCGCTGATG
>SKLC01000338.1 GCA_007123425.1 Nitriliruptoraceae bacterium | reverse complement strand
GGGGGGCCTCGCGGCGGCCCGGCTGCTGGCCAGCGCCGGCGCGCACGTGCACGTGCTGGCCGCCGGCGAGGCCCGGCACCACCAGCAGGTGGAGCTGCTCGGGCAGGCCGGCGTCGCCATCGACCTCGTCATGCCCGAGCGGCTCGACGACGCCCGGTCCCCGGGAGAGGTCGTCCTGGACACGATGCTGGGCATCGGGGCCGAGCCGCCGCTCCGCGACCTGCCCGAGGTCGCCGCGGAGTGGTTGCGCCGGCACGACGTCCCCGTGATCTCCCTCGAGCTGCCGAGCGGCATCTCTCCGGATCACGGCCTCAAGGGCGCCTGCGTCACCGCCGAGGTGACCGTCGCGCTGGGCGCGCCCACGCTGGCCCTGCAGGAGGCGATCGTGCACCCCTATGTCGGCGACCTCTACCTCGCCGACCTCGGCGTGCCCCCGGCGGTCTGGGAGGCGGCCGGGGTCACGCCGCCGCAGGTGTTCGGTCGGGGGCCGCTGGTGCGCTTGACCGCCGAGGAGCGCGCCCCCGATGCGGGCACCCCCGATCAGGCCGAGCTGCCCGGATGAGGGGGCTCGCTGGTCTCAGCAGGGGTGCCCTTGGTCAGATACCCACGTGCATCGAGGGGCTCCTCGATGGGCCCTCTTGGCGTCGTCGGCGCAGGCGAGTGAGCGCTTCGGTGGTCATGCTGTCGTAGATGCTGCCTGCCTGGTCAGCGGCTGGCCCCAGCGATCATGGAAGGCGACCTCGTCGAGGGGGTGGCGTGGGCCGGGGCGAAAGTCGTCGCCGTGGAAGTAGGCCACCGGGATCAGGCCCGCCTGGGAGATGCCGGCGGGGATGCCGAGGAGTCGGGCGACCTCGGGTTCTGCGCCGAGGTGGATCATGGTCAGCGACGAGCCCAGGCCGCGGCTGCGCAGCGCGAGCATGAAGCTCCACGCAGCCGGCCAGATCTCTCCGTAGGTGGAGGCTGCCGCCATGTTGTCCAGGTCGGTGTCGTAGCCGAGATGGGTGAACAGCTCCCGGTCCTCCTGGACGCCGCCGTCGTGGCACGGGATCACGTGGAGCGGCACCTGCTCGAGGTGATCGCCGAGGTAGCGGCTCGAGGCCGCGACCTTCTGGGTGTCGGTGTCGTCGGCGGGGACCTGTGACGCCAGGGCCTCGACGGCGGGCAGCTCGACGCGGCGGTAGATCTCCGCGACCGCCGCCCGGGTGTGGGGGTCGGTGATCACCAGCCACCGCCAGCGCTGGAAGTTGAAGCCGTTGGGGGCCTGCAGCGCGATCTCGAGGCACTCGCGCACCACGTCGAGCGGGACCGGACGGTCGAGGTCGAGGCGGCGCCGCACGGCCCGGGTGGTGGTCAGGACGTGGTCGATGCTGGCTCGGTCGAGGTCGTCGACGCGCATCGGCTGCCTCCTTGGCCATGCCGAGGTGCTCCCACGGGGTGGGTCACCGTGGGGTGATGGCGGTGATGCAATGGGCCAGGTTGGGCAGTCGGACGCGTCCGTCGTCGACGACGTAGGGCTCCCATGCCTCGTCGGTGACCCGCTGCCAGACGCGCTCACGAACCTCCGGCGGCTCGTGCTCCACCAGGGCGGTCACCGGCGGCGCGCAGTCGCGCAGGAAGCGGGTCGCCTCGGTGGGGGAGGCGAACTCGAACACCGCCGTGGCCGTGCCCAGCTCCACCTCGGTGAAGCCGGCGGCGGTGACGACCTCGTGGAGCCGCTGCGGGTCGGCCAGGGCGAACAGGCCGGGTCGGCCCGCGGGTGGTGGGGGGAGGTCGAGCAGGCGCCGGATGATCGGCACGGGGGCGGCCATGGTGACGTCCTCGGGGCCCGACCAGGTGCTCGCCGCCAGCCGGCCGCCGGGGCGCAGGCCGGCGTGAAGCCGCGTGAGGCTGGCCGCGGGATCGGCGAGGTACATCAGCACCGAGCGCGAGATCACGGCGTCGAGCCCACCGGCAGCCAGCGTGAGCTCGTCTGCGTCGCCCTCGACGATGTCCACCTCGACGTCGCCGAGGTCGGCGCGGGCCACCCGGTCGCGTGCGAGCGCGAGCATCTCGCCCGAGAGGTCCTGCAGGGTCACCCGCCCGCCGGGGGCCAACGCCCGGGCCGCGCTCAGGCCCGGCTCCCCGTAGCCGGTGCCCACATCCAGGATGCGATCACCTGGCTGCGGCTGCACGGCCGCCAGCAGCCACCGGCCGAGCTGGGGCATGGCGCCGTCGGCCTCGAGCACCTCCAGCCAGCGCTGCCAGCCGGGTGCCGCCTCGCGCCATTCGCGTCGCAGGTCGGCCTTGTAGGCGTGTGGGTCGAATGTCGTCGGCGTGCTCATCGCAGGCTCCTCCTCACGGGCGCCGTTGGTGGTGGCTCGACGATCGCTTGGCAGTCTGCGGGAGCGACGGGTGGTGAGCATCCGTAGGACCACGTATCCCGGCACGCAGATCACCGCGCCCGGGGCGTACGATGCGCGCATGCCGAGCGACGCACAGGCGCTGCTCGCCGCCGGTGGGCGCGCGATGGCCGAGGGCGACTGGGGTCAGGCCGCCCGGGCCTTCACTGCGGCGCTCGAGGTCGAGCGCAGCGCCGACGCCCTCGACGGGCTCGGTGAGGCACGCTTCTGGCTCGGGGACCATCACGAGGGGGTCGAGCTTCGCGAGCAGGGGTATGCGGCCCACCTGCGTGACGGTGAGGCCGAGCGCGCCGTGGACGTCGCGCTGTGGCTGTGCCGCATCCACGCAGGGAACTTCGGCAACGAGGCAGCGGCCGCCGGGTGGCTGGCTCGGGCGCGGCGCCTGGTCGACGAGCACGGCCTCGCCTCACGGGCGCCGCAGGTGCTGCTGCACGAGGCCTTCGCGACACCGGACCCCAGCGCGAGCGAGTCGTTGGCGCGCAAGGCCTACGAGCTCGGCCACGACGCCGGCGACGTCGACCTGCAGCTGTGCGCGCTCAGCCAGCTCGGCGCCGCGCTGGTCGAGCAGGGCCGTGTCGACGACGGCGTGGGCTACCTCGACGAGGCCATGGCCGGGGCGCTGGGCGGCGAGGGCCACCACCGCGACACCGTCGTGTTCACCAGCTGCA
Source organism: Nitriliruptoraceae bacterium (assembly GCA_007123425.1). Lineage (GTDB taxonomy): Bacteria > Actinomycetota > Nitriliruptoria > Nitriliruptorales > Nitriliruptoraceae > SKLC01. The sequence goes on along the minus strand of SKLC01000338.1, from coordinate 3,854 downwards.
CGACCATGATCTCGTGCACCACCTGCGCGGAGTTCGAGCGGGCCGTGCAGTGGATCCGCGCCACCGACCGGTACGCCCGGCGGTACGGCAGCCCCTTCCTGTACGCCGAGTGCCGCACGGTCTACGGCGCGGTGCTGCTCGACATCGGTGACTGGGTGCAGGCCGAGGAGGAGCTCTCGGCCGCCCTCTCGGCCTCGCACGACGCCATGCCGGCGCTGCGCCACCAGGCGCTGGCGACGCTCGCCGGCCTGCGTGTGGATCAGGGGCGCTGGGAGGAGGCCGAGCGGCTCGTGCACGGCCTCGAGGACCAGCCGGCTGCGGTCGCTGTGCTCGCCAGGATCCAGCTCTCGCGCGGACGGGTCGCTGCGGCAGCGACGGCGCTGCGCCGCTGTCTCACCGCGGTCGGGGGCGACCGGCTCGAGTCCCTGCGCCTGTGGGAGCTGCTCGGCGAGGCAGAGCTCGCCCAGGATCGCCAGGGCGCCGCTCTCGAGATCGCCCGACGCCTGGCTGGCCTCGGGGCCTCACAGCGATGCGCGATCGCGACGGCGCGTGCCGCACGGCTCGAGGGCCGCGCACGCGACCCGTCGGACGACGGCCGCCCACATCTCGATCAGGCGCTGGCCGCTTTCACCCGGCTGGGTATGCCGTTGGAGGCCGCCCGCACACGACTGCTGCTGGCCGAGGCTCTCCGTGGGATCGCCTCCGAAGCGGCCGTGGACGAAGCTCGCGTGGCGCTCACCGCCTTCGAGGCCATTGGTGCCGTCCACGATGCCGATCGCGCCGCGAGTCTGCTCCGCGACCTCGGCGTGTCGGCCAGCCGGGCGGGGCCCAAGGGCCTGCAGCCCCTGACCAACCGGGAGCGGGAGGTGCTCGGCCTGCTCGGCGAGGGGCTGTCGAACGCGGACATCGCCGACCGGCTCTACATCAGCCCCCGCACCGCGGAACAGCACGTCGCCCGCGTCCTGGCGAAGCTCGGTCTCAACAACCGCACCGAGGCAGCAGCCGAAGCTGTCCGCCAAGGCACGGCCGGCTCGCGGCGCTGACCACGACGATCCGACCTCGCCGCCGCCGACCCACCCTCGACTGTCCACCCTGCTCCGCCCCTTGACGATCCTCGATCGCCATCATCCGCGGGGGTCAGACCGACACTCCACTCTGGGGCGTGCCTCACCCTTCTCCAGTCGCCCAGCAAGACATCAAGGATCGCCCGTACCCGCACGCCCTCGAGGCTGTCCATGACACCGCCGGCTACGGCGCTCCTACATCGTGAGCCGAAGCTGTCGCGACGAGCGGAGGGCCCCGCGGAGCGCGCTGTGCGGAAGCGGTCGTGCGACGGCGCATGGGGTGGTGGACCTGGCCGCAGATGCGGCGGAACGTGTCCACGGGCAGGCTGTGTTGGCCAGCCGAAGAAGGGAGCTCTGATGTGAAGCGGTTCACGATCCTGACCGTCTTGCTGGCGGTCGCCCTCCTCGCAACGGTGATGCCCACGGCCAGCGCCGTCGGTCAGGGCCAGACCTTCGTCGCGCCGAGTTCGGGGCCGCAGGAGGTTCCCCCCAACGACAGCCTCGCTCGCGGGCAGGCCATCTTCCGACTCAGCGCCGACGGTGAGGAGCTGGACTACCGACTCATCGTCGCCAACCTCGACGACGTCACCCAGGCGCACATCCATCTGGCCCCCGCCGGCGTCAACGGTCCGGTCGGCGTGTGGCTGTACCCCGCAGGGCCTCCCGCCCAGCTGATCCCGGGTCGGAGCAGCGGGGTGATCGCGACTGGCACGATCACCGCAGAGGATCTGGTTGGCCCACTCGAGGGGCAAGACCTCTCGGCCCTGGTCGACGCGATGCGGGCCGGCGGCACCTACGTCAACGTGCACACCTCGCAGCTCCCGTCCGGCGAGATCCGAGGACAGATCCGCTGACCTCGACGTGGACGGCCATCGATCGGGAGGGCCGGGCGCTGTCCGGCCCTCCCTCGATCCTCGGTTGATCGAGAGGAGACAGGCTGATGCACCTGAACTGCTTCGAGTGCGGTGCCAGGGTCGAGGGTGACGACCTCGCCGATCTCGGCGATCGGTTCCTGGCCCATGCTCGCCACAGCCACGAGTGGCCGTATCCGGATCAGGGCATCCGCAACTACGCCGAGGCGACCCAACGACTCACCGGGCCCTCCGATCGGCTGTCCGCCCTGGGTGAGCCGACGATCCATCCCGTCACCGAGGATCGCCTGGACGACTGGGCCGCGTTCTTCGACCACGATGCCTTCGTCGGCAAGCCTGAGTGGGCCGCCTGCTACTGCCTGGAACCCCACGTGGCGGTGCCGGAGACGCTTGACGAAGGTGACCCGCCACCTTGGCGACACAACCGCGAGGCCATGCTCCAACGGCTGCGTGACGGCGACTCGTTCGGGTATCTGGCCTACGTCGACGGCCGGGCGGCCGGCTGGGTCAATGCGTCCTTGCGCTCCGACTACACGCTGCACCCGGGTGAGGATGAGGATCCGCCCGGCAGCCAGGTCGTCGGCATCTCCTGCTTCATCATCGCCCCGCCCTACCGCCGGCACGGGCTTGCCGCCGCTCTGTTGGACCGGGTCCTGGCCGACGCCTCCGAACGCGGAGCGGGGTGGGTCGAGGCCTACCCCTTCACCGGGGATACGGAAGGCGACGCCAGCAGCTTCCGGGGGCTCCGCCAGATGTACGACGAACGCGGCTTCGAGCCGGTCAGGACCCGTGCGCGGGACACGGTCATGCGTCGCGCTGTGTGACCTGGCCGGGGGCCACGACGATCTGTGACCTGGACGCGCGCTCGCTGCTGCGCGGGCCAGCACGACGAGGCTCGTTCGTGGGAGCGGCGGGATTCGAACCCACACTGGGCCAAGCCCAAAGGCTTTTTAAGAGCCTCGTGTCTACCGTTCCACCACGCTCCCGAAGCGCGGGAATCGTACTGCGCTCCCGCCGTGGCCGGCCCGGATCAGTCGGGGTGATCTCGCGGCACCGCCCGCACGCGCCGCGGGGACGAGCCACGCGGCCACGCGACGCGGCGACGCCCGCGCCGGTCGAGGGGCGCGGGCGTCGCCGCAGGTCTGGCTGTCCACGTGCTGGGGTCGCAGCGTCGAGCGGTCACTCCGCGCGCAGCACCGCCTGGAGGTCGACCTCGGCCTTGAGCTCCTTGCCCACCATGACGCCGCCGGTCTCCAGCGCCTGGTTCCAGGTGACGCCGAACTCCTCGCGGTCGATGGAGAACGCCCCGGAGAAGAACGCGCGGGTGTTGCCCCACGGGTCGATGGTGACGCCCTCGAGCGTGAACTCGATCTCGACCGGGCGGGTGACGTCGCGGATGGTGAGGTCCGCGGTGAGCGTGAAGTCCCGGCCCCGGACGTGCTGCGGGCCCGAGCCCTTCAGGGTGATGCTCGGCCACGACTCGACGTCGAGGAAGTCGGGGGAGCGCAGGTGCTGGTCGCGCCCCTCCTCGGAGGTGTCGATGCTGCCGGCCTGGATGTCGACCTCGACGCTGGAGTCGGTCGGGTCCTCGCCGATCACCAGGTGGCCGGAGAACTCCTCGAAGCGCCCCCGGACCTTCGCGATCATCATGTGTCGGGCGATCACCTCGAGCGTGGTGTGCGAGGGGTCGATGTCGTAGGTGCCGGCGGGCGGGATCTCGAGTCCCTGCCAGGTGCGCGTGACGGTCTGCTCTGCCATGGGTGGCCTCCGTGTCGTAAGGGGAGCGCTGGGAAGTTGGTTGCAGGTGCAACGATATCGGGCGGGTCCCGATGCCGCACGCCTGCGCTCGTCGTCCGTTCGGCCACCCAGCGGCCCGGCCCCCGGCTGCCCCGGCCACCCAGCGGCCGGGGCAGCCGGC
>SKLC01000319.1 GCA_007123425.1 Nitriliruptoraceae bacterium | reverse complement strand
TCGATGGAAGGCTCCAGCCTCCGTGCCCCCACCCGCGAGGTCTTCCTCCTCACGTGCGGAACCGACCTCCTCCGATCGGATGACCCGGGTGGATCGCGGGGTCGATGCACGGCTCGCCCGACGCTTGCGTCAGCATGCGCCCTGTCCTCGACGACCGGACCGTGCACCGGGCACTGCGGCCCCTCCCACGGGGGACACTGGCCCTGGCCGCCAGGTGGTCAGCGGCGCACGATCACGACAGGCCGCCGAGTGGTGGCCAGAGAGCTGGTCGCGTCATGCACGTCCTGGTTGCCCACGCCAGCCGGCACGGGTCAGCAGTACCGCGGGTCGAGCGATCTCGGGCCGAGTGATGTCCGGCCCCTTCTCATCGACGGTGAGCGGCGCTACACGGTGCGGGGCACCTTCCTCGTGGCGGTGCACACCAGGCGCAGGAACTTGTGACCGCCGTCGGAGGCGGGTTCGAACATCAACGGACAGCCGCCGTCGATGACGGTGATGCCGTGACGTCGGCCCTCGGCGGCTGCGGTGGTGGACACGCTGCCTGCACCGAAGGCCCGGTGCATCCACACATGCTCGATGCCGAGCTCGATGCAGTCACGCATGGTGGCGTCGGCGGCTTCCGGCGCGGTGGCGATCACCACCGCATCGACCCCGCCGGGGATCGCCTGGAGGTCGTGGTAGCAGACGTCGCCCTCGACCTCGTTGGCGTTCGGGTTGACTGCGAAGACCTCGAAGCCACGGTCTCGCAGCCGCGTGTAGACGATGTTGCCGCCGTGGCTCTTCGGCGTGCGCGAGACACCGGTGACAGCGATGCGACGGGTGGCGAGGAAGGCGGCGGCCGCCTCATCGATAGGGAGCACGGCACTGCCTCCTGGTCCGACCTGGCGTGGCGGACGAGACGAGACCTGACCTTGAGCGTCCTGCGTTGGGTGTCGGCCGAAAGGGCCGAACGGCTCTGGGGCGATCCCGGTGGTGGGCGGATGGTCAGGAGTAGAGAACCCCCGGCCCGACGTGGCCAATCCTGCATTCGTGGCCGCGCCCTGTGAAGGAGGCGATGGCGATGCGTGGTGGGAAGATCGTGCTGCTAGTCAGCGGGCTGCTGCTCGTGCTCATCGGGCTCGGGCTCGCCGCCGCCGGGATCGCGAGTGGAGCCGTGCACCTGTTCCAGCGCGATGCCGACGGCTTCGTGACCACCCCGGCGGTAGATCTGACCAGCGACGGCTACGCGCTCACGGCCGAGCACGTCGAGCTTGTGGTCACGCCGGGTGAGTGGGCGCCCTGGATGGAGCGAGTCGATCTACGGCTGCGGGTCACCCCGGCGACCGACGACGGAGCCATCTTCGTCGGGATCGCCGACCGGGCCGACGCCGAGGGCTACCTCGCGGGCGTGGCCCGCGACGAGATCGCCGACCTGGGCACGCCGGGCCCGCGCTACCGCACCCGCCCCGGCGACGCCGTGCCCGGCGCACCCGGTGAGCAGACCTTCTGGGCCGCCAGCGCCGAAGGAACGGGCACCCAGACCCTGACCTGGACCGCCGAGTCCGGCCGGTGGTGGGTCGTGGTCATGAACGCCGACGCCAGCCCCGGCGTCGCCGTCCAGGCAGACGCCGGTGCCCAGACGGGCGTGCTCGGACCGATCGCCCTGGGGCTGCTGATCGCCGCCCTCGCCCTGCTCGCCGGTGGAACCGCAATGATCGTGGCCGCCGTTCCCGGCGCCGAGCGCGCGCCCGCTCCGATCCCCGAGCGGCCCATCCCCGCGCTGCCACGGGCCCGGACGCACCCCGTTGCGCTCGTTGGTCACCTCGACCCGCAGGTCAGCCGCTGGCAGTGGCTGGTCAAGTGGCTGCTGCTCCTCCCCCACGTGGTCGTGCTCGTGTTCCTGTGGGCGGCCTTCGTGGTGCTCACGGTCGTGGCCTGGTTCGCGATCCTGGTCACCGGTCGCTACCCGCGGGCCATCTTCGAGTTCAACGTCGGGGTGCTGCGCTGGACCTGGCGAGTGACGTTCTACGGCTACAGCGCGCTCGGCACCGACCGCTATCCGCCCTTCACCCTTGCCGACGCCGACTACCCGGCACGCCTCGACATCGCCTACCCGCAGCGGCTCTCACGCGGGCTGGTGCTGGTCAAGTCGTGGCTGCTCGCGCTGCCGCACCTTCTCATCGTCGCGGTGCTGACCGGCGGCGGCGTGGGCTGGACCTTCCAGCTGAGCGCGCAGGAGAGCTGGCAGGTCTCGTTCGGCGGCGGCCTGATCGGCCTGCTCGTGCTGGTGGCAGGCCTGGCGCTGCTCTTCACCGCGCGCTACCCGGGCGGCCTGTTCGACCTCCTCATTGGACTCAACCGGTGGGTCTACCGCGTCATCGCCTACGTCGCGCTGATGACCGACGACTACCCGCCCTTCCGCCTCGACCTCGGCGGCCAGGAGCCGGGACCGACCCCGCCCCCGCCAGCCTCCACGCCACCCACGGACGCCGCCGCACCCGGTCCAGAGCCGACCCCCGTGTGACCCGCGACGACCCGGATGCGGCTTTCAGGACAGCGCCGACACGCCGTACGCCGCGAGGCCGCCACTGAGGACGATGCCGACCAGCCACCAGGGCGCGAAGAACAGTCCCATGAGCAGCAGCGACAGCGCCGATGCGGCCACCATGGTGGCTGGCCACCACGAGGCGTGGGCCAGCCACCCGGCACCGGCGATGACGTAGGCCAGCGTCACCAGCGCGGCGAGCACGGCCGCGGCAACCCGCTGTTCTCCCAGCACCCAGGAGTGCGCGGGGTCGAAGGGCATCTCCTCGCTCGCGGGCGTGAACGGCAGCGACCACATCACCGCGTGGACCGCAGCGTGGCCGAGCACGAACGCGGAGAACAGCGCCCTCATGGCGCCACCTCGCCGGTTGCCGGTGCTGTGCGGTGGCGCTCGGCACGCTCCTGGATGCCGCGGAGCATGCGGTGCTCCATGACGTAGTTCAGCGGCTCGACCACGTGCCACAACACCGACTGATTCGGGCTGTAGGTCAACCGCTGTCGCACGAGCAGCCGGGTGCGCTGCCCGTGGTCGCGCGGCTCGAGCACCCACTGCCAGGTCGAGGCGACATAGTCCCGGGGCGGGACGTCGGCCACCACCTCGGGAACCTGCGGATCGGCAGGCGTGCCCGCCCCGATCAGCGCCAGATGGTGCGGCGGCTCCACCTCGACCACCTGCCAGCACGGCATGCTGTCACGACCCGACCGGATCAGATCCCCGACCCGCAGCTCCTGGTGCTCGTCCAGGAGCACGTCGACACTGTGGATCCCGCAGCCCAGCAGATTCTCCAGCGCGTCGTAGCTGTAGAAGCCCCCGCGTCCCTGGCCGTGCTGTACCAGCCACGGCCACACCGACTCGACGGGCGCGTCGATGGTGATCGCCCGGGTGTAGCCGAGCTTCGGGTCTGCGACGAGGTCGTCGCCGGGCAGCTGCCGCGCGAGCTCCGCGTCCGTGGCGCCGTGGCGGTTGTAGCAGCGGCGCAGCAGCGGTGCCGCCAGCAACACGCCCAGGACCCGACCCCCACCGACCACGAGATCGGCGAGCACCCTGCGTCCCCGAGCAACACGACCAGTCGTCCTCATATGTACCTCCTCGGCCCGCTCGCAACAGCCCGGACAGCGCGAGGAACCACCGCGAGCTGGAGTGCTGGCCCGCCGTCAGCGTCCGCGCAGCGACAGGGGCGAGGCAGGGCCGATGGTCCGCTGCGTTCGGGTCGTTCACCGCCCTGCCTGCTGCGGCGCCGCTCACCCGACTGGTTCCCGCCGAGGACAGGACTGCCCCCAGTTCAGGTGAGCGATCGTGCGAGCTCGGGTCCAAGGGCCCTGGCAGGCCCGTGCGCGCAGGAGGACCGTGCAGAGGAAGGTCACACCTCGAGACGGAGCGATCATGAGGGTCACGGTGCTGGGTGCTGCAGGCGGGATCGGGCGCTCGCTGACCGCCGAGCTCGTCGCGCGCGGCCACGACGTGACCGCGGTGACCCGCAGTGGCCGAGCCGGCGAGGTCGTGGGCGCGAGGCCCGTGGCCGCTGACCTCTACGACCCCTCGTCGACCCGAGCCGCGTGTGCCGACGCGGAGGTGGTGGTCCTGGCCGCGATGCCGCCCTACCACGCCTGGGCCGGCAACTTCGAGCGCATGCTGGAGGTGACCGGTGCCGCTGTGGTGGCGGCGGGCGCACGTCTGATCTTCGTCGACAACCTGTACATGTACGGCCCCGCGGACGGGCCGATCTCGGAGCAGTCCCCCGAGCACGCCACCGGCAAGGGCGCGCTGCGCCGTGTGCTGGCTCGCCGCCTGCTGGAGGAGGACCGGTTCACCGCGACGGTGGGCCGTGCGAGCGACTACTACGGCCCAGGCGGGACCAACAGCTTCCTGCACCGCATGGTTCTCGAGCCGGCGCTCGCGGGCCGGCCCGCCCGGGTCATGCTCGCTGGCGACCAGCCACACACCTGGCACTACCTCCCGGACCTCGCACGCACCTTCTCGACGCTGGTCGAACACCCCGAGGCCGACGGCCGTGCGTGGGTGCTGCCCGCGGCGCCGCCGCTGACCCAGCACGAGGTCATCGGCCTCGTCCGCGAGACGCTGGATGCTCCCGTCAGGGCCACCACGATCACGCCGGGCCTGCTGGCCCTGGCCAGCCTCGTCTCGCGCCAGGCTCGCGAGGGTCGCAAGGTCGCCCACCAGTTCGACCGACCATGGGTGGCCGACGCCTCGGCCTTCGAGGCGACGTTCGGTCCGTTCGTGGCCACCAGCCACCGCACCGCGATCCGAGCCACCCTGAGCTGGCTGCGCGACCCGGACGCCGCCGGTGGCCTGCACCGAGAACCTTCGGGGTAGGCCGGGCCGCCCCGGGCGTTCGGGAGACCATCCGACCCGGGCGGTGATGCCACTCGGCCCTGGCCTCCGGATCGCACGCGGCGGAGGATCATGGCGCGGGACGCTCGTTGCTGATGGTCGCGCTGCCGGCCCATCGGAGCATCGCGCGCGGTCTCGGGGTTCGAAAGGTTGGCCAATGGCCGTCGTAGTCGTCGAGGACCTGCACAAGCGCTACGGCGACAACCAGGCGCTGCAGGGGGTGAGCTTCTCGATCGAGGAGGGCGAGGTGTTCGCCGTCGTCGGCCCCAACGGCGCCGGCAAGACCACCGCAGTGGAGATCCTGGAAGGGCATCGGCAGCGCACGAGCGGCCGTGTCGAGGTGCTGGGCTTCGATCCGCAGACCGGCGGTCGCGCCTTTCGTGAGCGCATCGGGATCGTGCTCCAGGAGGCGGGGATGGACGAGCGGTTCAGCGTCCGCGAGCTCGTCTGTCTGTACGCGGGCTTCTACCCGCGCCCGCGTGACGTCGACGAGGTGATCGAGCTGGTCGGCCTGACCGGCAAGGCCGACGAGCGCACCAAGACGCTCTCGGGCGGCCAGCGTCGGCGGGTCGACCTCGCGCTCGGGCTGATCGGCGACCCCGACCTGCTGTTCCTCGACGAGCCCACGACCGGGTTCGATCCGTCTGCGCGCCGGCAGGCGTGGGACGTCGTCGCAGGGCTCTGCGACACGGGCAAGACGGTGCTGTTGACCACCCACTACATGGAGGAGGCCTACCGGCTGGCCGACCGGGTGGCGGTGATCGCCGAGGGTCGGCTGATCGCGCTCGGCACACCCGACGAGCTGATGGATCAGGCGGTGGGTGACCGGGCGGTGATCAGCTTCCAGCTCCCCGTCGAACTGACCGAACAGCAGCTGCCCCGACTCGACGGCGAGATGAGCGTCGAGGGCGAGGCCGTGGAGGTCCACACGTCGGTGCCGACCCGGGACCTCGCGGTGCTGACGCGGTGGGCCGTGGACCACGACGTCGAGTTCGAGGGGCTGCGCCTGCAACGGGCCAGCTTCGAGGAGGCCTATCTGGACCTGGTGGGAGCGAGGCCGGAGGCCCGCCATGGCTGACCTGACGCTCCCGCCGCGGCCCGACCTCTCGACGGGCGAGGCCACCGCAGCGGCAACGGGGACGCCGGCTCGACGGCCGACTGCCTGGCGGCTCGTGCGCGGGCAGGTGGCCCACGCCAGCCGCGACATCTGGCGCACGCCCGTGGCGATGGTGGTCAGCCTGGCGCTCCCGCTGCTCTTCCTCGCGATCAGCGGTCTGGCGGCGGGGGCGACACCGGGATCGAGCGGCGACGCTGCGATCCAGCGGCTGGTGCCCGGGGCAGCGGTGTTCGCGGTCGCGATGTCGGCGTTCGTGATGCTCGCCTACTCGGTCGCGCTCGCGGGCGAGCAGGGGATCCTCAAGCGGCTGCGCGGCACGCCGCTGCCCGCGTGGGCCTATCTCGCCGGGCGCACGGGTGCGGCCGCGTGGGTCGCGGTGGCCGGCACGGTGCTGATGGTCGCCGTCGGCGCATTCGCCTACGGCCTGCGGGTACCCCTGCGGATGCTGCCCGCCGCGCTGCTGGGGCTGCTCGTCACGATCGTGACCCTCGCGGTCCTGGGGTTCGCGATCGCCACGCTCGTGCGCGGCGCCCAGGCGGTGATGGGCATCACGATGGGATCGGTCGTGCTGCTCGGCTTCGTCTCGGACATGTACGGCTTCGGTGCGGACATGCCCGGATGGCTCGCCTCGATCGGCTGGGCGCTGCCGCTGCGCCACGCCGTCGAGGTGCTCGCCCTGCCCCTCGACCCGACGGCCACCGGCAGCGGGATCGCCGTCTCCAGCCTGGCGGCGCTGCTGGCCTGGGGCGCGGTCGGCGGGCTGCTCGCGACCCGCTCGTTCGCCCTCGACGCCCCGGCGGGCCGGCATGTCGCTCGCGCGCGGCGAACCGCCCGCGGGGGAACGCTCAACTTCGGGTCGGCCAGCCCGCTCGGGCTGGTGTGGGGGCAGCTGCGCTACGCGAATCGCAGCATCTGGCGCGAGCCGGTCTTCGCCGG
>SKLC01000350.1 GCA_007123425.1 Nitriliruptoraceae bacterium | reverse complement strand
GTGAGTGCGCGAGCGAGCAGCGCGTGGTGGCCGCGCGGCGTCGTGGGCGTCGGGCAGCAGGGTGCGGTGCCGCTCGCCGCCGGGGGCTCCTAGAGCAGCCCGAGCCGCGCCGCCTCGGCGACCGCGCCCGCGCGGTTGCGGACCCCCAGCTTGTCGTAGAGCTCCTGGGCGTAGGCCTTGACGGTGCGCTCGGTGACGCCGAGCTGCTCGCCGATCTCGGAGTTGGTCATCCCGCCGGCCATCAGCTCGAGCACCTGCTCCTGGCGCGGCGACAGGTGCGGTCCCGTCTCCACCTCGGGAACGTCGAACACGATGGTGGCGTCGTCCGCCTCGCTGGCCGCCGCCGGATCCTCGAAGCTGGCCGTCACCGGGCCGAAGCTGACCTTGTCGCCGTGGCGCACCACCGTCGGCCCGGCGATCTCCTGGCCGTTGACGTGGGTGCCCGCGCTGGAGCCGAGATCGGTGATGATCACGACGTTGGCCTCGCGGCGCAGCTCAGCGTGCACCCGGGAGACCCGCGGGTCGGGCACCACGTAGGCATTGTCCTCGCGCCGTCCCAGCGTGGCCACGTCTCGGTCGAGCCGGACCACGCGTCCCGCCAGCGACCCCTCGCCGAAATGCAGGGTCGGCACGGGCACGATCTTCTGGGCCTTCTGAACCACCACGGGCTCCTCTCATGGCAGCCGGACGTGCGACCTCGCCCCGGCCCCGCCACTGTCCGTTCGACAGGGTAGGCGCATGTGCGGGTCCGGGTCGAGCGGAGACCGAGCGCGGCAGGGGATGCGTCGCCGCCAGGGACAGCGCGTCGACGACCGGGCCGAGCTCAGCCGCGACGTGTGCGTGCCCGCAGCCGCTCGACCACCTCGCGGGGCGTGGTCGCCGACCCCAGCTGGTTGGTCTTGCGCTCCCCGTGGTAGTCGGAGCCGGCGGTGACCTCGAGGCCCAGCGCGCGCGCCAGGTCCCGGTAGCGGGCTCGCTGCTCGGGAGTGTGGTCGGGATGGTCGGCCTCGATGCCCGACAGCCCGGCGGCGGCCATCTCCTCGATGACCGCCTCGCCGAGGCCCGGCTCGGCCCCGTCACCGTCCCGCGCCCCGTACAGCCCCGGGTGGGCCAGCACCGCCGACCCGCCGGCCTCGACCAGCAGCCGCACGGCCGCCACGGGATCGACGGCGTGCTTGGGCACGTAGGCCGGGCCCTCGTCGGCGAGCCAGGTGTCGAACACCTCGCGGACGGTCTCGGCCGCGCCGGTCTCCACCACCGCCTGCGCGATGTGGGGGCGTCCGATCGGCGCCGCCCCGGCCAGCTCCCGCACCCGGGCCATGGCGACCGCGATGCCCAGCTGGTGGAACCGCTCGACGATGGCCTCGGCACGGTGCTCGCGCTCGTTGCGCAGCCGGTCCATCTCGGTCTGCAGCGCCGCGTCCTCGGGATCGACCCAGTAGCCCAGCACGTGGACCGAGCGGCCCTCGAGCTCCGCGGAGAACTCCGTGCCACCGACGATCTCCAGCCCCGTGCCCTCGGCGGCGGCCTGCGCCCGCGCCAGCGGCGCGGTCGTGTCGTGATCGGTCACCCCGAGCCCCTCGAGCCCGAGCTCGATCGCGTCCCGGACGTTCTCCTCCGGCGTGGTGGTGCCGTCGGACAGCACCGTGTGGGTGTGCAGGTCGTAGCCGCTGATCAGCCCGCCGATCCTTCGCCGTCATGGATGGGTCGATCCTACGCACGACCCCCGGTCGGCTCCGCGCCCGCCCGCCGAGCATCCCCGCCGAGCATGGTGCGCGCCGCACCCCCTACGGTCGTGCCACCAGCGGTGCACGGCGCGTCCAGGAGGACCGCTGGGGGATGCCGAGATCAGGGGAGGCAGCCATGTGCCCGATCCGCTCGCGCACCGTGGCCAGCGCGCTCGTGCTCGCGCTCGGCCTGGCCGCCTGCGGCACCGACGACGAGCGCGCGCAGGACGACGCGCACGTCGAGGAGGACCGTCTCGCCGAGGTGGAGCAGGAGCGCGACGATGCGCGGGAGCTCGCCGAGGAGCGCGCCGCGGAGATCGAGCGCCTCGACCGCGAGGTGGAGCGCCTGGAGGACCAGCTCGCCCAGGCGCCCGAGGAGCCGGCGTCCCCGCAGCCGCTGCGGACGCCGGAGGGCCTCACGGACCAGCTGCGCCTGCACCTCGGGTTCGGCGACCTGCCCGAGGGCTTCGATCCCGGCTCGACGGGCTGGACGTCGTTCGACCTGCCGACGGCGGCCGTGGGCACCTACGCCGAGCCCGGGGACGCCGCCGCCGCGGTCCTGCACGAGCTCGAGGCAGCCGGGCTCGGACTGGACGTGTGGGAGGCCACCGCTCGCGTGCTGCTGGACCCCGAAGACCAGGCGCTGGCCTATGCGGCCGTGCTGTCGTGGGGCTGGGCCGACGACGCCGTCATCGGACGTGACGTGCGGGTGACCCTCACGCGGACCGACGACGGCGAGTGGGAGACCGGCGGCGCCGAGGCCCGCCACCACTGCATCCGGGGCGTGACCGACGACGACCGCTGCCGTTGACGGTGCTGGCGCCCGCCGGCGTCAGAAGGCGCTGGTGCCGGTGATCATGCGGCCGATGATCAGGTGCTGCACCTGGCTGGTGCCCTCGTAGAGGGTGGTCACCCGCGCGTCGCGCAGCAGGCGCTGCACCGGGTACTCGTCGATGTAGCCGTAGCCGCCGTGCACCTGCACGGCGCGGTCGGCACAGCGCACCGACGCCTCGGTGCAGAACAGCTTGGCGGTGGAGGTCTCCAGGGTCGGGCGGTCGTTGGTGGCCCGGACCTCGACGAGCCGGTCGAGCAGCGCGCTTGCGGCCTGCACGTCGACGTGCATGGCGGCGAGCAGCTCCTGGACCAGCTGCTTGCCCGAGATCGGCCCGCCGAACTGCTCGCGCTCGTTGGCGTAGCGGATGCTGACCTCCAGCGCCTCGCGAGCCAGCCCCACTGCACCGGCCGCCAGCGAGAAGCGCCCGTTGTCGAGCGCGGACAGCGCCACCTTCATGCCGCCGCCGACGTCGCCGAGCACCGCGTCACCGGGCACGCGCACGCCCTCGAGCGAGATCTCGGCGGTGTCGCCGGCACGCAGCCCGAGCTTGCCGTGGATCTGGCTGCCCGAGTAGCCGTCGGCGTCCTGGGGCACCAGGAAGCAGGTGATGCCACGGTCGTCGCCGTCGACGATCGCCCGGGCGAAGATCATCGTCACCGCTCCCTTGGAGCCGTTGGTGATGAAGATCTTGCTGCCGTCGATCACCCAGTCGTCACCGTCGCGCACCGCGCGGCTGCGCATCTGCGAGGGGTTGGAGCCCGCCTCCGGCTCGGTCAGCCCGAAGGCGCCGAGCTCGCCCCGGCAGGCGCCGGGCAGCCACTGCTGCTTCTGCTCCTCGGTGCCCCACCGCAGCAGCGACTTGCCGAAGAGACCGACGTTGACCGAGCACATCGAGCGGAACGACGAGTCGGCCGCCCCCAGCTCCTCCATCACGATCCGGTAGCCCCGGTCGTCGAGGCCCGCGCCGCCGTACTCCTCCGGGATCGCCGCGCCGAGGATGCCGAGCTCGGCCAGGCCCGGGATGAGCTCCGCCGGGTACGACTCGTCGCGATCCCGCTGCTGTGCCGTGGGACGGATCTCCCGGTCACAGAAGTCGCGGATGGTGCTGCGGAGGGTGTCGAGCTCGCTCATCGCGCATCTTTCCGATCGTGATGCGCTTGACCCTACTGCGCGCCTGTCGATCGAGGGCCCGGACGCCGTGACGTGTGCGCGAACGGGAGCGGCGCCGACTCCGGAGGATCCGGGGCCGCTCCCGGAGGGTTCCTGCGGGAGGCCCGGAGGTTCGTGTGCGGATCCGACGCTCACGACGTCCGATCCGCACACGAACCCGCGGGGCAGGCGTGCGGAGAACGCCGAGGCAGAGGGCGCCACCCGCGGCCCAACCCGGGGTTCGGGGGCCGGCGGGGGCCGCCGCTATGCTCCCCCGCGCCGTGACCCGGCGGGGCCCGAGGGCTCCCGCCCGTGTGGAGAGGCGTTGACGTGGCCCGGGTGAAGCTGATGTCGGCGATGGCCTTCGACGTCGAGACCTACGAGACCACGGGTGCCGCCGACCCGGTGCTCGTGGTCCGGGGCGAGCTGCCCGGCTCGAACCGGCCGTTCAACATCCACCGCGTGTACAAGGGCGCGCAGGGCGTCTACGAGGAGGCCGTCGTCCTCGCCGACCCGGAAGGGGTCGTGCTGTGGGAGAGCTCGCCGCGCAACATCGAGCTGCGCGGCGAGATGTTCGAGGACCTGTTCCGCCTCCACGTCGAGGACCGCGTCGAGATCACCACCACCCGGGAGCACAACCTCGGCTTCTACCTCGACGGCGCCCTGGTCGGGCGGGTCCCGGTGTTCATCGAGGCGCCGGACTCCGCCGCGCATGCCGGTGTGCTGCTCGAGGCCAGCGAGGCGGCGCTGAAGAAGGGCTCGATCGTCTGGCTGACCATCCCGCAGCAGGACGGCACCTCGGTGTCCCGCCCGGCCTGGTACGTCCAGCAGGGGCCGCGCCTGTTCGTGCTCACCGGCGAGGGCGAGCAGCAGCTGCCCAACATCGAGCACTGCGACGTCGTGCGCATGCACGTCAAGTCCAAGGAGATCAACGCCGCGATCGGCGAGATGGACGCCGATGTGCGCGTCGTCGACGATGCCGAGGAGTTCGAGCGCATCGGCGGCCTCGGGCTGGGTGAGCGCCTCAACCTCCATGACGGCCCGGACGCGCTGGCGCGGTGGACCGAGACCTGCAAGATGGTGGAGCTCACCCCTCGCGGCTGACGCCGAGACCGTCAGGCTCGCCGGCGCACCGCCCAGACGACGATGCCGGCCACCGTCGCCAGCAGCGCCAGCCCGATCGCGAGCAGGGCCGCGCGTGGCAGGGGGAGCGCGGTGAGCTCCGAGGCCGCGGCGATCGGCACCCGCTCCCCCACCGGCAGGTCCCACGCCAGGCGCCCGTCGTCCACCTCGGAGGCGTCGTGCTCCTGCAGGGCCCCGGGCATCGTGACGAGCAGCCGGCCGTCGACGTGCTCGCGGGTGAGGGCCTCGAGCGTGTGAGGATCGGGGCCCAGCTCTCCGCCGTCCCGGTCGATCACGCCCGGCGCGGCCGGGGCCCGCAGGAGCGCGTCGCCGGCCAGGGACACCTCGTCGGGGCGCCCCTCGTGGCGTGCGCGCTGCACCTCGAGGTCCACCAGAAGCCCCGGGTCATGGTCGGCCAGGCCCGCGGACAGCTCGCGCAGCGCACCCGCGGGATCAGGCCCCTGGTGCTCGAGGCGCAGCCGGAGCCCGTCCGCTCCCTCGGCGAGCACCTCGAGGTCCCACCCGTCGGTGACCGCGGCGGCCGCCTTCACCTCGTCGACCGCATCGACCGCGAGCTCGTCCATGATGCCCAGCACCTCCCGGTCGAGGAAGAGCTCGAGCACCGCGGCGCCACCGCCGCCCGCCTCGAGGTCGAGCTCCGCCACGACCTCGATGCGGCACGCGGACAGCACGAGGGCGGCCACGGCCAGCACGACGGCCGTGGCCCCACGGCGAGCGCGCGGGGGAGGACGGAAGACGGCAGATCTCCGGGGAGCGGGAGCACGGCGGCGGCGGCGGGCGGGCCGCAGCGCGGGATGACGGTGCGCGGAGGCTATCCGGGCACCGCGCGTCGTCGACGCCGACGCGGCATCTAGGCTGCGGCCCGACATCGGGAGGAGCCGGGGTGGCCAGGAAGCGGATCGGTGAGCTGCTGCTGGCCGCAGGGGTGCTCACGCAGGAGCAGCTCGACCACGCGCTCGAGGACCGGCGCCGGCACGGTCGCCGAGAGCGCCTGGGCGAGACCGTCGTCCGCCTCGGCCTGGTCGCGGAGACCGACGTCGCCGATGCGGTCGCCCGCCAGCTGCGGCTGGAGCGGGTGGAGGTCCAGGGCATGGCCCCGCCGACGGATGCGCTCGAGCGGATCCCCAGCTACCTCGCCGAGCGGCACGACGTGCTGCCGCTGTCCGTGGACGACGATGTGCTGGTGATCGCCACCTCCGACCCCTCGGACACCTCGGCGCTCGACGACATCCGCCTGGTGGCCGGCGTCCGCACCGTGCGGCCGGTGGTGGCCACCCCCTCGGGGCTGACCGCGGCCCGGAGGCAGGTGTACGCGGTCGACGCGACGCAGCAGCTGTTGGGCACCGAGCAGCTGCTGGCCGAGGCCCGGCCGCTGGGCACCGCGCCCGACGGCGAGCTGCAGGGCGACGCCGACCTCGTCACCGGCGCCGAGGACGAGCCGGTCATCAAGCTGGTCGACACGCTGCTCGCCGACGCGCTGGCCTCCCGCGCCAGCGACCTGCACATCGAGCCCGAGGCCGCGGGGCTGCGGGTGCGGCTGCGCATCGACGGGCTCCTGCGCGAGCGGGGCCGCATCCCGGCACAGCTCGCACCCCGGGTGATCTCGCGGATCAAGCTGGTCTCGGGCCTCGACATCACCGAGCGGCGGCTGCCCCAGGACGGGCGGGTGCAGGCGCGCATCGAGGAGCAGCGCGTCGACCTCCGCGTGGCCACGATGCCGTCGCTGTGGGGCGAGTCGCTGCTGGTGCGCCTGCTGCCGACGGGCAGCGCGGGGCTCGGGGTGGGCGACCTGGGGCTGTCCGCCAGCGTGCGCGACCGCCTGCTGGACGGCCTGCGCCAGCCCCAGGGCCTGGTGCTGATCACCGGCCCCACCGGCTCGGGCAAGACCACCACGCTCTACGCCGGCCTGCGGGCCGTGCTCGACCACACCCGCAAGGTGCTCACCCTCGAGGACCCGGTCGAGTACGTCCTGCCGGGCATCCACCAGACGCAGGTCGACCCCCGGATCGGGCTCACCTTCGAGCGGGGCCTTCGCCACCTCGTGCGTCACGACCCCGATGTCGTGCTCGTCGGCGAGATCCGTGACCGCGAGACCGCGCGGCTGGCG
>SKLC01000330.1 GCA_007123425.1 Nitriliruptoraceae bacterium | reverse complement strand
GGCTGCTGGGCGGTGAGGCTCACCCCGGCGGTCTGGGTGTGGAAGCGCATCAGCAGCGCCTTCTCGGCGGTCGCGCCGTAGCGCTCCTTGAGCCAGCGCGCCCAGATGCGTCGACCCGCGCGGAACTTGGCGATCTCCTCGAAGAAGTCGATGTGGGCGTCGAAGAAGAAGCTGAAGCGCGGCACGAACTCGTCGGGGTGCAGGCCGCGCTCCATGCCGAGCTCGACGTAGGCGAAGCCGTCGGCCAGCGTGTAGGCGAGCTCCTGGACCGCGGTCGAGCCGGCCTCGCGGATGTGGTAGCCCGAGATGGAGATCGGGTGGTAGCGCGGGGTGTGCTGCGTGCAGAACTCGATCAGGTCGCCGATGAGGCGCAGGTGGGGCTCGGGCGGGAAGAGCCACTCCTTCTGCGCGATGTACTCCTTGTACATGTCGGTCTGCAGGGTCCCGCCGAGGTCGGCCAGCGACCAGCCCTGCTGCTCCGCAGCGACGGCGTACATGCAGAAGAGGGTGACTGCGGGCGCGTTGATCGTCATCGAGGTGGTCAGCTCGCCCAGGGGCAGCCCGTCGAAGAGGCGCTCCATGTCGTCGACCGTGTCGACGGCGACGCCACAGTGGCCGACCTCCCCCTCCGAGCGGGGGTCGTCGGAGTCCAGGCCCATCAGCGTGGGCATGTCGAAGGCCACCGACAGCCCGTGCTGGCCGCCCCGCACCAGGTCGTGGAAGCGGCGGTTGGTCTCGCCCACGTCGGCGAACCCCGCGAACTGCCGGATGGTCCACGGACGGGTGCGATACATCGAGGCGTAGACGCCGCGGGTGTAGGGATAGGCGCCCGGATAGCCCACCCGCTCGGGATCGATCTCCACGTTGTGGGGGCCGTACAGGGGCTCGAGCGGGATCCCCGAGAGGGTCGTGAAGTCGGCATCGCGCTCGGGCGTCTGCGCGTACCGCTCGCGCCAGCGCTCGTACTGCTGCTCCCAGGACACCGTGCTCGCTCCTCGCCGCGTGGTGCCAGCCTACGAGCAAAGTACTTGGACGTCCAATGATCCGTGCGCTCCATGAGATCGGGCCACGGGTGGCGCGCGACGTCAGAAGTCGCCCGCGGCCCGCCGCATCCCCGTGAGCTCCTCGGTGATCCGACGCGCCGCCTCGTCGGTGAGCCCCTCGGCCCCGAAGCGGATCTCGCCCAGCGCAGCGGTGGCCTTCTCCACCCGGCGGCGCCCCTCGTCGGTGATCTCAGCCAGGCGGGCCCGGCGATCCTCGGGGTGCGGGCGTCGCAGCACCAGCCCGGCCGCCTCGAGCCGGTCGACCGCGTTGGTCACCGAGGCGGGGTGCACCTGCAGGCGCTGGCCCATCACCCCCAGCGGCAAGGCGCCCCGGCGCGAGAAGCGCAGCAGGGCGAGCGCCTCGTAGCGAGCGAAGGTCAGCTCCAGTGGCCGCAGCACCTCGTCGATGCGGGCGAGCAGGATCTGGTGGGCGCGGGTGATCGAGGTCACCGCCGCCATCGCCTCGGGCTCGGGCCAGTCGTGCCGGTGCCAGTTGGCACGCGCCTCGTCCACGGGGTCGAAGGGCAGGGGATGTGCAGGGGCCACGCCACACCTTTTCGTCGCCGCGGCAGCGTAGGCCCGCCGGCGGGCCGCTCGAGCGCGTCCGCTTCGATGGCGCATCCCTGGCACCGGTGTCCGGGCCGGACGCGCCCACCGCAGCGTGTCGCACCGCACCGGGATCGGCACGCGCAGGCGATACCCTCCGGGCCCTGGCGGGAAAGGTCATCGTGCGCTTTGGGGACCGCTCCGATGCGGAGCTGATCGAGCTGGCGCAGGCTGGGTGGGCCCCGGCCTTCGCTGTGCTCGTGCACCGCTATGGCCCCATCGTGCACGCGGTGGCGGACGGTGCCGACGACCCCACGGACGAGGTGGTCCGCGTCTTCGTGCGGGCCATGCGCGACCTGCCCGAGCGCGACCCGCAGGCACCGATCGCGCCCTGGCTGCTGGGCCTGGCAGGCGCCACGACCGCGCCGGCGCGTCCGCACCCCCTGCCGCCCGAGGACCTCGACCGGGTCTGGGCCGCACTGGCCCACCGCTGGCCGGACGGGCGGGCGCCGGCCCGACGGCTGCCCTGGCAGCGGGCCGTCGCGCTCGTGGCGCTGGTCGCTGTGGCGGGACTCGTGCCGACCCTGGTGCTGGGCGCCGACGGCTCCAACGCCGACGAGGATGCCGAGGAGCTGCGCGCGGTGCCATTGCCCGACGAGCGCGCGGACCTCACCGAGGAGGAGCCCGACGACGAGATCCCGGACTTCTCCTTCCCCGCCGCGCCCGAGGGCCAGGGCTCGGAGCCCGACCCGGAGCCGGAACCCGAGCCCGAGCCGGAGCCCGAGCCCGAGCCGGAGCCCGCACCCGAGCCGGAGCCCGAGCCAGAGCCCACCACGTCACCGGACGTCCAGCCGGCTCCCGAGCAGCCCGAGGAGACCGACGCGGACGCATCCGACGACGGCCTGCTCGACGGGCTCCTCGATGGCGAGGGCGAGGGGGAGGATGCCCCCGAGGAGCAGCAGGACGAGCAGACCGGCGAGCCCCAGACCGCCGAGTCCGACGACGAGGCCGTGGACGCGTGAGCGACGATCGACTCGACCCCGCCCAGCTGGGGCTCGGCGACATGGACCCGGAGGACTTCCGGGCCCACGGCCACCGGGTGATCGACTGGATCGCCGACTACCTGGCGGGGGTGGGCGAGCTGCCCGTGCTCTCCCAGGTCGCCCCGGGGGAGGTCCGCTCGCGGCTGCCCGCGAGCCCGCCCGCCGACCCCGAGCCCTTCGACGCGATGCTCGACGACATCGACGAGGTGGTCCTGCCGGGGATCACGCACTGGAATCATCCCGCCTTCCATGCCTACTTCGCGATCACCGGATCGGGACCCGGCATCCTCGGCGAAGCGCTGGCGGCGGGCTTCAACGTCAACGGCATGCTCTGGCGGACCTCGCCCTCGGCGACCGAGCTCGAGGAGACCGTGGTCGACTGGGTCCGGCAGCTGCTGGGACTGCCCACGGGGATGCGCGGCATCATCCTCGACACGGCCTCGATGTCGACGATGGTGGCGTTGGCCGCCGCGCGCGAGCACGCCGACCTCGACGTGCGGCAGCGCGGGCTCGCCGGTCGACCGGACCTGCCTCTGCTGCGCGTCTACACCTCGCAGGAGGCCCACTCGTCGGTCGAGAAGGCCGCGATCGCCCTGGGGCTCGGCCGCGACGGCGTGCGCCAGGTCGAGGTCGACGACCAGTGGCGCATGGACCCGGCGGCGCTCGCCGCCGCCGTTCGCGAGGACGTGCGCTTCGGCTACCGCCCGATCGCCATCGTGCCCACCGTGGGCACCACCTCGACGACCTCGATCGACCCGGTCCCCGCGATCATGGACCTGCGCGACGAGCTGGTCGCCGAGCTCGGCCACGACATCTGGGTGCACGTCGACGGGGCGTACGGCGCCACGGCCGCCGTCAGCCCGCGACTGCGCTGGGTGCTCGACGGGGTGGAGCGGGCCGACTCGCTGGTGGTCAATCCGCACAAGTGGCTCTTCACGCCGATCGACTGCTCCGTGCTGCTGCTACGCGACCCGGCGACGCTCACCCGGGCCTTCTCGCTCATCCCGGAGTACCTCGCCACCGACGACGGCGAGGTCACCGACTACATGAACTGGGGCGTGCAGCTCGGTCGACGGTTCCGCTCGCTGAAGCTGTGGATGGTCCTGCGCTACTTCGGCGCCGACGGGCTCGCCGCACGGATCGACCACCACGTGGCCCAGGCCGCGCGGGTCGTGCGCTGGGTGGCCGAGCACCCCGCGGTGGTCCAGGCCGCCCCCGCTCCGCTGTCGACCGTCTGCTTCCGCGCCGAGCCGGCGACGCTGGACCTCGGCGCGTCGACGCTCGAGACGGGCGCGCTGCCCAGCGACGCGCCAACGGGCGAGGACGCGGCCGCCGTGGAGGCCTCGCTCCGCGAGCAGCGCCTGGACGAGCTCAACCAGGCCTGGCTCGACCGGGTGAACGCCACCGGCGAGGTGCTGCTGTCCCACACCCGGCTCGAGGGCCGCCTGGTGCTCCGGCTGGCCGTGGGCAGCCTGCGGACCACCGACGATCACCTCGAGGCCACCCTGGCCGTCCTCGATCGCGAGCTGCGCGCACTGTGCGACTGATCCCGGCCCGCGGCCGGCGCTCCGCGACGCTCGCACTCGGCGTGCTGCTTGCCTGCGGGGCGCTGCTCGCGATCGCTGTGCTGCTGCTGGTGCGCGGTTCCCCCGGCGAGGTGCCCGGTGCCGACGGTGGCGATCACGAGGAGCCGAGCGCGCGACCCGAGCCATCCGCCGACCCGGAGGAGACCGGCCCCGCGCCGGCCCCCGACCGCGAGCCGGCCCCCGACCCCGAGCCGCAGGAGGCACCCGACCCGTACGAGGCCACGATGCGCGGCGCCTGGGTGCACCTGTTCGACGACGCCCTCAAGACCCGGGCGGGCATCGTCGAGGTGGTCGAGGAGCTCGCGGCTGCGGACGCGACCGCCGTCGTGGCGCAGGTCGCCCGCCGGTGGGACGCCTACTACACCTCGGAGCTGCTGCCGCGCACCCCGGACCCGCGGCTCGAGGACGGCCTGGACGTCCTGGCGGTCCTGCTCGAGGAGGCCCATGCCCGCAACCTCGAGGTCCATGCCTGGATCACGGTCGCGCCCACCTGGCACCACGCCTACGACGACCTGCCCCGCCCGTCGGGGTGGCTGCCTCCGGCCCACGGAGTGGAGGCGCCCGAGGACCAGCGCTGGGTGACCCGCACCGTGGACGGGGAGTGGTCCGACTACCTCGACCCCGCTCTCCCCGAGGTGCAGGAGCACGCCGCAGCCGTGAGCGCCGAGATCGCGCGCGAGTACCCGGTCGACGGGCTGCACCTCGACTACGTGCGCTACTCCTCGGAACGTCACGGCTACCACCCGCGCGCCCTGGCGCGCTACCGCGACGAGACCGGCGCGAGCGGCACGCCCTCGCCCACCGACCCGGGCTGGTCGGCCTGGCGGCGCGAGCGCACCCGAGAGCTCGTGGCCTCCGTGGCCGACGCGGTGGCAGCCGCCGACCGCGGGGTCGAGCTGTCCGCGGCCGTGATCGCCTGGGGCGAGGGCCCGGGCGGGCCGTCGACCGCGGACTTCGAGGCGACGCGCGCCCATCGCGAGGCCCTGCAGGACTGGCCCCGCTGGGCGCAGGAGGGGCTGGTGGACGCCCTCATGCCGATGGTCTACTTCCGCGACGCCGACGAGCAGCAAGCGGCGTGGTTCGACCAGTGGACCGAGTTCCAGACCGACCTCAACGCGCAGACGCCCACGCGGATCGTGCCGGGGGTCGGTGGGTGGCTCAACGCACCGGAGGCGACCCTGGAGCAGACGACGCGCTCCATGGGCGTCGGCGACGGCGCGCTCGTGTACAGCTACCAGCAGCCGACATCCGACGAGAGCCGGGAGGTGTTCGACGAGCTGGCCGACCAGCGCTGGGGCTTCTTCGACCCGGACGGGTGACCCGGCACGGCGAGGTTGGGGCCGCCGAGGCTGCGAGAGGTATCGTGCTGAAGATGAGCGAGGAGATCCGCCGCCCCGGCATCGTCGAGCGCGTCGCAGGTGACGTGCTGCACTGGGCGTGGGGGCACGTCGAGCGCCTGGCCACGGTCGGCCACACGAGTCGGCAGGCGGGCCGGTTCGCGGCCTTCGGCCCCGGCACGACGATCAACTTCCCCTCGACCGTGCTCCACGGCGAGCCGCGGATCGAGATCGGTGAGCGCTGCATCATCGGCCCCTATGCGACGCTGAGCGCGGGGATGCCGGTCCCGCTGGACGATCGCGCCGACCCGATCGTCACGATCGGCGACCGCTGCTGGCTGGGCAAGGGCATCGGGATCGTCGCCCACGAGCGGGTCGAGATCGGCGACGACACCTGCGCCGGCCACTTCGTCTACATCACCGACCAGAATCACGGCTACGAGAACGTCGACGAGCCGATCGCCACCCAGCTGTGGAAGAACGCCCCGGTCCGGGTGGGGCGCGACTGCTGGCTCGGGCACGGGTCGGTGATCCTGCCGGGCACCACCATCGGCGATCACGTGGTCGTGGCCGCCGGCTCGGTCGTCACCGGCACGGTGCCCGACTTCGCCGTCATCGCCGGGGCGCCGGCTCGCATCGTGCGCCGCTACTTCCCGGAGCTCGGCTGGGTGCCCACCGACCGGGACGGCAACCCGCGCGAGCCGGGCGACCCGTCGACCGCACCGACGAGCGCCCCCGGCTGACACCCGCTCGAGTGCTCTCAGGCGCCCGTGCTCGTCCGGCTCAGTGCGAGGACGAGCGCACCGCCTGCAGCTCGCGCACGGGAAGCTCGTAGGTCGCGGGCTCGAGCGTGACCTCGAGCGGCATCGTCAACCCCGCCGCCGACCACTCCAGCTCCCACACCGGGGTGACCACGATCTCGATGCCGTCTTCGACCGCGGTGGCATAGGTGTGCACCACGTCACCGTCCGGGTACGGACCGCCTGCGGAATCGTGCGTCGTCTCGGTGCCATCGCCCCAGTCGACGTGGAAGCTCGCCTGTCCGCTGACGGTGACCGACACGGGCAGGACGTCACCGGTCAGCGTCTCCTCGTACTCCGCTGAGGACCCGATCTCGAGGTAGGTCGGCATCCCGGTCAGCGCCCAGTCGGGCTGGCTCGTGGGGTTCGGAACGGGCAGCTCATGGACCACCAGGTCGCGAACGACCTGCGGATCGATCCCCTGCTCGGGGGGACAGTCGGGCAGGAGGTCCTCCCCTACGCCGCTGAGGCGTCCCTCGGCCACCAGCCCCTCGTCGTGGAAGCCGTTGTCCGCCATCCAGGCGTTGAGGTCGATGACCTCGTCTGCGAGGGCCTGATGGGCATGATGCGGCTCCTCCAGCCACACCGTGTCCCATCCGAGGCAAGGCT
>SKLC01000291.1 GCA_007123425.1 Nitriliruptoraceae bacterium | reverse complement strand
TCGGGCCGCGACGCCGTCCTCCCCTCCACACGTCCCTGGCCTCGGCGGGCGCGCGCCGGGGTCCACGAACGGAGGAAGCGACATGTCCGAGACCACGAGCCACGAGCACGAGCCGCCGGTCGACCCGGAGGCGTTGCGCGAGGAGGTCCGGGACAAGTACCGCGAGGTGGCGGCCGACCCCGGCGGTGACCACCACTTCCACACCGGGCGCTTCCTCGCGCGCCACCTCGGCTACGACCCGGCGTGGGTGGACGACATGCCCGAGGCCGCGATCGAGTCCTTCGCCGGCATCGCCAACCCCTTCGCGCTCCGTCGGCTGTCGGCCGGCGAGCGCGTGGTCGACGTCGGCTCGGGCGCCGGCTACGACACGCTCGTGGCCGCCCGCCAGGTCGGGGACGAGGGCCGCGTGGTCGGGGTCGACATGACCGAGGAGATGCTGGTCAAGTCACGTCGCAACGCCGAGCTGGTGGGGGCGGGCAACGTCGAGTTCCGGCCCGGGCTGGCCGAGCAGCTCCCCATCGAGGACGACTGGGCGGACGTGGTGATCTCCAACGGCGTGTTCAACCTCTGTCCCGACAAGTGGTCGATGTTCGAGGAGGTCCACCGGGTGCTGCGCCCCGGCGGGCACCTGCAGTTCGGCGACATCGCCAACGGCACCGAGGTGCCCGAGGAGGCGATCCGCCAGATCGATCTCTGGACCGGGTGAATCGCGGGTGGCCTGCCGTGTGCAGGCTGGCAGCGAATGCTCACCGAGGTCGGCTTCGTCGATGTCGTCATCGGCTCGCCGGTGGACACCTTCGCGGGGGCGCCCGGGGAGGACAAGGCCCGCGCGTTCGACGTGCACGGCTACCCGTTCCTGGCTCGCAAGCCCGGCTGAGGGTCACCAGCCCTCGGTCGCGAAGCGGGCGATCCGCTGGCCGAGGGTCACCCCGGCGTCCTCCTGCAGGAAGTGGTGGGCTCCCTCGACGAGTTCGAGACCGACGCACCCGGGGATGAGCTGTGCGAACCCCTCGCCGATGCTCGACGGCAGGATCGTGTCAGCGCCGCCCCACAGGAGCAGCGTGGGCGTGCGCCATTCACCCAGCGCGACCCGTGTGGCGGTCAGGCGCTGCGCTCCGTCGTCGTTCTCGGAGGTGGGCACCAGCAGCGGCAGGGCCCGGGCCCCGGCCTTCGAGGCGACCGTGTCGAAGGGCGCCTCGTAGGCGGCCTTCTCGTCATCGGACAGCTCCCGGGTCACCCCGCCGTCGATGAGGAGGCTGATCGGCAGGTCCTCGGTGCGCTCGACGAATCGCCGGAACCTCGACCAGGCCTGGCTGGGGAAGCCACCGGGGGTGTACAGCCCCGTGTCGGTCATCACCAGCCGCGCGACGCGCTCGGGGTGCTCCACCGCCCACGGCAGCCCCAGCAGCCCACCCCAGTCGTGCACGACCAGGGTCACCTCGTCCGGCGCGATGACGTCGAGGTGTGCAGCGAGCGCCGCTGCGAGGCGCTCGTGGGAGTACCAGTCGACGTCGGTGGGCTTGTCGCTGCGACCGAACCCCACCAGATCGGGGGCGAGGACCCGCAGTCCGGCGTCGACCAGCGGTGGGATCACGTCGCGCCACAGGTGGCTGTAGGTGGGCTCGCCGTGCAGCAGCACGACCGTGTGCCCGTCGGCAGCTCCTGCCTCGAGGTGGGTCAGGCGCAGGGCGGTCCCATCGACCTCGACCTCGGTGGTGCCCACGAGCGCCTCCGGGGGCGTGAGCCCGTCGAAGCGTGCGGCGGGGGTGCGGTGGACCTCGACCATGGGTGACCTCGTCTCGTGGGGGATCGCGAGTCAGTCGTCATGTCAGCCGCGACCGCAGCTCCTCGCTGAACTCGGGGAAGCGGCCCACTGCTCGGCCCAGGTCGACCTCCTCGCCGTCGGCGGGCAGGGCGTCGCGCTCGGCGAGGAAGACCACCATCTCCGTGGCCACGTGCAGCGGCGGCAGGCCGGTCAGCCCCAGGCCGCGGCGGGTGCGGTGCGGCAGGCGGGCCGCGAGCCGGCGCCCGGCCACCCACACGTCGAAGGTCTCCGGTCCGGTCTGCAGCAGCGTGGGCTCGGTCGGCGGCATCGGTGTCAGTAGCCCAGCCGGCCGAGCTGCTTGGGGTCGCGCTGCCACTCCTTGGCGACCCGCACGTGCGTGCTCAGGTAGACCCGTGCTCCCAGCAGCACCTCCAGCTCGCGGCGGGCGGCGCTGGCGGCCTCCTTGAGGCGCTGGCCCCCACGGCCGATCACGATGCCCTTCTGGGACTCCCGCTCGACGTGGATCACCGCGTCGACCTCGACCAGATCCTCGCGCTCCTCCGAGGGGCGGATCTCGTCGACGGTGACCGCGATGGAGTGGGGGAGCTCGTCCTCGACCCGGGCGATGAGCTTCTCGCGCACGATCTCGGCCGCGAGCTGCGCCTCGGGCTGGTCCGAGGCCCGCCCGGAGGGAAACAGCCGCGGCCCCTCGGGCAGGTGGGAGACCAGGACGTCGAGGAGCCGGTCGACGTTGTCGCCGGTGTCCGCCGAGACCGGCACGATCTCGGCGAACTCGCGGTCAGGGCCCAGCAGGCCGGCCAGGCGGTCCAGCTGTGGCAGCAGCAGGTCCTTGGTGCGCAGCAGATCGACCTTGTTGGCCACCGCCACCATCGGCGTGGAGGTCCGTGCGAGCTCGCCGGCGAGGAACTCGTCCCCGCGTCCGACCCCCTCGGCGGCGTCGACCATGAAGCAGATCAGGTCCACCCCCGCCCAGGTCTCGCGCACCAGGTCGTTGAGGCGCTCGGTGAGCAGCGTCCGGGGCTTGGCGAGCCCGGGCGTGTCGAGGAAGACCACCTGGGCGTCCTCGCGCGTGACCACGCCCCGGATCGCATTCCGGGTGGTGCCCGGCACGGTGGTCACGATCGCGACCTTCTCGCCCACCAGGTGGTTGAGCAGCGTCGACTTGCCCACGTTGGGGCGCCCGACCAGGGCGATCATGCCCGCCCGGTGGCCGGGCGGGGTGGGATCGTTCGCCCCGGCGAGGATCTGCTCGAGATCGAGGTCGCGCTCCATCAGATGCTCCCTCTCACGAGCGGCGCCCGCTGCCCAGGCGGCGCGGACCGAAGGCGTCCGGCAGCAGCTCGGAGATCGGTCGGATCAGGGGCCGTCCGGCGTCCCCGGAGGCGTAGACCAGCGCCTGGGGCCCGAACTCCAGGATGACCTGCCGGCAGGCGCCGCACGGCGTGCACGGCTCCGGGCCGTCGCCGACGATCGCGACCGCTGCCAGCGGGCCCCGCACCCCGGCGGCCACCATCACGGCGATCGCGGCCTGCTCGGCGCAGGTGCCGGTCCGAAACGACGCGTTCTCCACGTTGACGCCCTCGAAGGCCTCCCCCTCGGTCGTGACCACGACCGCCCCCACCCGGAACTGCGAGTAGGGCGCGTAGGCGCGCTCACGCGCGGCCCGGGCCCGCCGCAGCAGGTCCGCCTCGTCGTAGGTGACCCCGCGGGGTCGCGCGTCCGATCGCATCGTCGTCATCGCCTTCCGGCACCGGACGGCTCGTGGGACCGCAGAGCGTACGCCCTCCCCGACCGGCCGGTCTCGCAGCGCCGTGGGCGGGCGTGGCTCTCCTGCGCGTCGAGTGGCCACCGGCGGGGACGCGAGGACGTCGCGGGCCCGCGAGCAGCACAGGGCTGCGTCGGTGGCGTCCCCGGGAGCAGCTGGCGTCCCCGGGAGCAGCCGGCGTCCCCGGGAGCAGCCGGCGTCCCCGGGAGCAGCTGGCGTCCCGGGAGCAGCCGGCGTCCCGGGAGCAGCCGGCGTGCCCGAGGACCCGTCCGGTCGGCACCGCCGCTCAGGGCTCGAAGACGCTCGCGTGCTGCGTGATCGTCTCGACGTACTGGGCGCGCTCGAATGCCTCGGGGTCGGCGACCGAGCGCTGGCTGACCGCGCCCACCATCTCCGCGACCGCGTCGTAGCCCCGCGCATCCATCCAGCGCTCGAGCTCGCCCAGCATGGTCGCGACGTGACCCGCCCCGCGCTGCAGCAGCGCGGAGGTCGACATCGCGACGTCACCCCCGGCCAGGAGCACCTTGGCGACGTCCTCACCGGTGTGCACGCCGGTGGTGGCCGCCAGCGAGGCGTCGATGCGCCCGCGCAGCAGGGCCATCCAGCGCAGCGGCAGGCGCAGCTCCTGCGAGGACGACAGGACCAGCCGTGGGGTGACCGAGAGCCGATCGAGATCGATGTCGGGCTGGTAGAAGCGGTTGAACAGCACGAGTCCCGACGCACCCGCGTCCACCAGCCGGCGCGCCAGATCCCCCAGCGCCGACCAGTACGGCGAGAGCTTGACCGCCACCGGGACCTCGGCCGCCGCGACCACCGAGGCGACCAGCTGCAGGACCTCGTCCTCGACGTCGCTACCCGGCGTGTGGACGTCGGCCGCCACCTGATAGGTGTTGAGCTCGATCGCGTCGGCACCGGCATCCGACAGCAGGGCAGCGAAGCGCACCCACCCGCCCGGGGTGGTGCCGTTGAGGCTGGCCACCACCGGCACGTCGAGCTCGGCCTTGGCCCGGGCGAGCACGGCGAGGTAGCGATCGACCCCGCGGGCGCCGGGCAGGCCGCCGGGGCGGTAGCCCTGCGTGGCCTCCGCGTGGGCGACGTCCTCGTGGGCCTGCAGGCGCACCAGCGCGGACGTCTCCTGATCGAGGTCCTCCTCGAACAGGCTCGGCATCACCACGGCGCCCACGCCGGCGTCGTCGAGCTCGCGGAGCGACGGCAGATGGCCCGTCAGCGGGCCAGCCGACGCCACCACGGGCGAGCGCAGGTCCATCCCGAGGTAGCGCGTGGCCAGCCGCGGTTTCCGCTCCCCCTCCGGGCTGCGGTCGACGGGCCCGCTGGGCACGACCCGGCCCGTCCCGGCCAGCTGCTCGGCGTAGAGCAGCTCGTCGATGTCGGCGTCCGGGATGTCGCCTCCACGGTCGGTCGCGGACCCCGGGCTGCGGTGCTGGTTCACGGCCGCTCCTCACGCTCGTGCTCGCCGGCGGTCTCGTCGCCGGCCCGTCGGTCCTGTCGGGCATCGCCATCGCCGGACTCCACCGCCGCGGCCACGGGGTCGCCCGCCGCCCCCGGCGTGCGCTCCACCCCGGCCAGCTGCTCGTAGTAGTGCCAGCGCTCGTCGACGTCGCCCTGGGCCAGCTCGCGCAGCGCCGCGGCCCGCTCCGGGTCGCTGCGCTCGAGGACGGAGTAGCGCGCCTCGGTCCGCAGCAGGTCGTCGAGCGGTGCGCTGGGGGCCTTGGAGTCCAGCCGGAACGGCCGCCCGTCGCGCCCCTCGGCGGGGTGGAAGCGGAACAGCGGCCAGTAGCCGGTCTTGACCGCCAGATCCATGCGCTGCATGGAGTAGCGCATGTCCACCCCGTGGGCGATGCACGTCGAGTAGGCCAGCAGCAGCGAGGGGCCCGGCCAGGCCTCGGCCTCGCGGAACGCCTTGACGGTCTGCATCTCGTTGGCGCCCATCGCGACCTGGGCCACGTAGACGGTCCCGTACTGCATCGCGAGCAGCCCCAGGTCCTTCTTCGGCGTGCCCTTGCCGGCGGTGGCGAACTTCGCCACCGCCCCCCGCGGCGTGGCCTTCGAGGCCTGCCCTCCGGTGTTGGAGTACACCTCGGTGTCCAGCACGAGGATGTTCACGTCGGCGCCCGAGGCCAGCACGTGGTCGAGGCCGCCGAAGCCGATGTCGTAGGCCCACCCGTCGCCGCCGACGATCCACACGTCGCGCCGCACCAGCGCGTCGGCCACGACGTCGAGGTGCCGGGCGAGCCCGGCGCGCTCCCCCTCGACGCCGGCCAGCCGGCGTCGCAGCTCCACCACGCGCTCCCGCTGCTGGCCCACCTCGGTCTCCTCGCCCTGCGCCGCGTGCAGCAGCTCGTCGACCAGCTGGTCGCCGACGTCGCTGGCGAGCGTGGTCAGCAGATGGCGGGCGACCGCGCGCTGCTCGTCCAGGCCCAGGCGGATGCCCAGCCCGAACTCCGCGTTGTCCTCGAACAGCGAGTTGGACCAGGCGGGCCCGCGCCCGGCGTCGTTGGTGCCCCAGGGGGTGGTGGGCAGGTTGCCGCCGTAGATCGACGAGCAGCCGGTGGCGTTTGCGATGACCGACCGGTCCCCGAACAGCTGGCTGAGCAGCTTCAGGTACGGCGTCTCCCCGCATCCGGCGCAGGCGCCGGAGAACTCGAACAGCGGCTGCAGGGTCTGGGAGTGCTTCACCGTGTCGTGGCGCACGAGGTCACGGTCCGGGTAGGGGATCGACTCGAAGTAGGCGAAGCGCTCGCGCTCGGCGTCGCGCACGGTGCGCGTCGCGCCCTCCAGCGGGTGCTCCTCGAGGTCGGCGAGCTGCTCTGCCGAGCGCCCCAGGCCGGTGGGCTGCCCCACGGTGCGGCGCACGGCGTCCTCGTCGCCGGCCCCAACGGCTCGGGCACCGTCCCCGTCGAGCAGCTGGTCGATCGGGGTCATGTCGATCGCCTTGTGCCCGACCTCGGTGCGGCTGACCGCCGGGCAGCTCTCCACGCACACCCCGCAGCCGGTGCAGTCGTCGGGTGCGACCTGCACGGTCAGCAGGTGGTCGCTGAGGTCCCGGTCGCGGAAGGACTTCGACTTGAAGGCCTCGGGCGCGCCCTCGAGGTGCTCGGGGTCGAAGATCTTGATCTGGATCGCCGCGTGCGGGCACACGATCGCGCACTTGCCGCAGTCGATGCAGATGTCGGCGTCCCAGACCGGCACCTCCTCGGCCAGCGAGCGCTTCTCCCACCGGCCCGTGCCGGTGGGGAAGGTGCCGTCGACGGGCAGGGCGGACACGGGCAGTCGATCGCCGTCGCCCGAGAGGATGACGTCGGTGATCCGGGTCACGAAGTCGTCGGGGGGCGCGACCCCGGGGCCGCGCAGCGCGCCGGCGCGCTCGACCACGCTGGCCCGCTCCGCGACGGTCGCCGCGGTGGTCACCTCGACCTCGGCGAGCGCTCCG
>SKLC01000455.1 GCA_007123425.1 Nitriliruptoraceae bacterium | reverse complement strand
TCGATGGCTACCTCGAGGGCCTGCAGGACGGGGTGGTCGACCCCGACGAGGACGCCTGGGCCACGCTCCAGGAGGCGACCACGCGGTTGCGTCGACTGGTGGACGATCTCTCCCTCGTCTCTCGCGCCGAGGAAGGCCGGCTCGATCTCACCCTCGGCCCGATCGATCTCCTCCGGCTCGTCCGGGACGCGTTGCGAGCCAGTCAGCTCGATGCGGAGCAGGCGGGCGTGCGGCTGCGGGACGACCTGCCCGAGAGCCTGCCGACCGTCACTGGCGACCAAGCCCGCCTGCGACAGATCCTGGCCAACCTGCTCGACAACGCGCTGCGCCACACCCCTGCGGGCGGGCAGATCGCCGTCCGTGCCGACGCCGGCCAGCACGAGGTAGCCGTCCACATCACCGACACCGGCAGCGGCATCACCCCCGACGCGCTGCCCCACGTCTTCGAGCGCTTCTACCGGGCGGACCCCGCCCGAGCACACCACGGCGGCAGCGGCATCGGCCTGACCATCTCGCGCGCCATAGCCCACGCTCACGCCGGCGAGCTGACCGCCTCCAGCCGCGGTCCTGGTCACGGCGCCCGCTTCACCCTCCGGCTGCCCACGCGCACCAGCGCCCATGACCACACGCGACGCACGAGCGCTTGAGGTCGCGCCGGCGCAGCCGAAGGGACAGGACGGGCCCGGCAGCCGCGGGGCCGTAGATCGCAGGCGCGCGACGGGGGGCGCCGTCCGGTGCCGCGACCTGACGTGGCGGGTAGGAGCGAGATGTACCTGCAGGCACTCGATGGCCTGGAGCCCGACGCCGTGCTCGCCAAGACCGTGCTCGACGAGCGCGGCCGGCCGCTGCTGAACGCCGGCACCGTCCTGATCCCACGCTACGTGGCCGCACTGCGCCGGCGCGGGCTGCAAGCCGTCTACGTGCGCGATGGCCTGGCCGACGACCTCGAGCCCGGCGATGTCGTCAGCGAGCATCTGCGGGCGAGCATCACCAGCAACGTGGCTGACGTCTTCCGGCGCGTGAGCCTGATCGCCGACGAGCGCGGCGTCCCGGACGGGAGCGTGGACACGGCCGTCGAGGCGCTGGGGGAGGAGCCACTGCAGCTCGACGACGGTGACGGCGCGGTGGTGGCGCAGCTCTACGCCGATGTCGAGGCGCTGCTCGCCGAGGTCCTCGAGGGGGACGCGGCCGCCGGGCTCGAGTCCCTCAAGACCCACAGCGAGTACACCTTCCAGCACTCCGTGGACGTCGCGGTGCTCGGCGCCCTGCTCGGCCGCCGGCTGGGACTGCCGCACGATCGTCTGCGCGAGCTCGCCCTGGGCTGCCTGCTGCACGACGTCGGCAAGACCTACATCGACCACGCGATCCTGGACAAGCCGGGGCCGCTGACCGAGGACGAGTTCGACGTCGTCCGGCAGCATCCCCGCATGGGCTACGAGCTGGTGCGCCGGATGCCCTGCGCGAGCCTCCTGCCCGCCCATGTCGCCTATCAACACCACGAGCAGCAGGGGGGCCGTGGCTATCCGCGCGGGCTCGTCGGATCCAACAGCGTCGCGGGTCGGGCCGTCCACGAGCGCATCGGTACGGGGCAGATGCTGCTGATCGCCGAGATCGGTGCGGTGGCCGACGTCTACAGCGCGTTGAGCTCCGATCGTCCCTACCGGGAGGCGATGGCCCCCGACCAGGTGGCGGGCGTGGTGGGTGAGATGGCCGGGCGCCACCTCAACCGCGGGATCGTGGCGACGCTGCGGCGCCTGGTGCCCAGCTATCCGGTCGGGCGGTGGGTCGAGGTCGCCGGCGGGGAGCTGACCGGATGGCGAGGCGTGGTCAGCCACGTGCACCCGGTCGACATCGACCGCCCCGTCGTGCGCCTGCTGCTCGACGCCGACGGTGAGCCGCTGGTCCGGCCCGACGAGCTCGACCTGCGCACGGCCCCGGACCTCGGGCTGCGCTGCCTGACGGGCGATGAGGCGCCCCGCGCCGTCCGGGAGCGCGTGGCCAGCTGAGCTCCGGTCGGGGGTCGGCATCACGGCGGCCTCCGCCGGGCCGTGCCAGCGACGCGGTGCCCCGTGCAGCGGCACCTGGGATAGCGTCGTTGGCCGTGCCGGATGCGACGAGGACGTGGGTGTGGCCGATCCGCTCCACGAGCTGACCCTGGACGAGCTGCGTGCGCGCAGGAGCGCGAAGTGGCGCGTGCACCCGGACGACGTGCTGCCGCTGTGGGTGGCGGAGATGGACGTGCCGCTGGCGGCCCCGGTCGCCGAGGTCCTGCGCCACGCCGTGGACCTGGGGGACACGGGCTACCCCGCCGGCGCAGGTGACTACGCGGCGGCCGTCGCCGACCACGCCCGGGCGCGATGGGGATGGGCGGTCGAGCCCGACCACATGCGCCTGGTCCCCGACGTGATGGCCGGTGTCGTCGAGCTGCTGGGCCTGGTGACCTCGCCCGGCGATGCGGTCGTGGTCAACCCGCCCGTCTATCCGCCGTTCTTCGGGTTCGTGGAGCATGCCGGCCGGGAGGTGGTCGCTGCTCCGCTCGGGGAGGAGGGGCGGCTCGACCTGGACGCGCTCGCGGCGGCCTTCGAGACCGGGACGATGGGCGGCCGCCGGTGCGCCTACCTGCTGTGCAGCCCGCACAACCCCACCGGCACGGTGCACACCACCGGTGAGCTCGCAGCGGTGGCTGAGCTGGCCGCGGCCCACGGCGTGCGGGTCATCGCGGATGAGATCCACGCGCCCGTGGTGCTGCCGGGAGCGACCTTCGTGCCCTACCTCTCGGTGCCGGGCGCCGAGTCGGGCTTCTCGGTGGTCTCGGCCTCGAAGGGCTGGAACCTCGCCGGGGTGAAGGCGGCGCTGGCGATCGCGGGCGTTCAGGCCGTGGCGGAGCTCGATCGTCTCCCCGAGATCGTGGGGCACGGGGTGAGCCACCTGGGCGTGCTCGCCCACACGGCGGCGTTCCGACACGGCGTCGACTGGCTCGACGCCGTGCTCGACGCCGTCGCGGCGAACCAGCGGCTGCTGTCCGCGCTGCTGGCGGAGCAGCTCCCCGAGGTCGGCTACCGGCCGGGGGAGGGCACCTATCTCGCGTGGCTGGACCTGCGGGCGCTGGACCTCGGCGAGGAGCCGGCGGAGCGCCTGCTCGAGCGGGGCAGGGTCGCGCTGCTCGGGGGCGGACCTTTCGGCCCCGGTGGGCAGGGCCGCGCACGGCTCAACCTCGCGACCTCGCGCTCGATCGTCACCGAGGCGGTGCGCCGCATGGCCTCCGCCTGCTGACGCCGGTCGGCCGCCCGGCGGGGCTGCCCACGCGACCGTGGCGGGATCGACGTTCGCTCCGCAGACCACGACCCCCACACGCTCGCCATCGTGAGGCACGTAGGCGCCGGCGATGAGCGCCGCCAGGGCCACGGCCCCGCCCGGCTCGGCTGCGAGACGGGCGCTCGCCCACAGCCGCCGCTGTGCCCGTGCGACCTCGTCGTCGCGGACCAGCAGCGCGTCGTCGACCCAAAGGCACCCAGGTCCAGCGCCTCGGCCTCGAGCCGGAGCACCGGGGTGCGGCGCACGTCGTGGTCGATCGCGGTCGCCGCGTCGGCGACCTGGCGCGCGGTGACGCGGGGTCCGTCCGTGCCGACCGTCGCGCCTCCGTCCCGTCCGGGGGTCAGGCGACCAGGCGCTCCAGGGACTCGAGGAGCCCGGAGAGGCTGTGGGCGCGCGACGGGTGCCGGAGCTTGACCAGCGCCCGGTTCTGGACCTGGCGCACCCGCTCGCGGGTCAGCCCGATGTGGGAGGCGATCTCCTCCAGGGTCCGGACCTCCTCCCCGTGGAGGCCGAAGCGCATCACCAGCACCAGCCGCTCGCGGTCGTCGAGCTCGCCCAGGGCGGCCTCGATCTGGCTCGCGGCATCGCCGTGGATCACCGCCTGCGCGGGGTCGATGACGTCCTCGTCGGGGATGAGGTCGCCCATGACCGCATCGCCGTCCTCGCCCACGGGCCGGTCGAGGCTGGCCAGCTGCTGCATCGCCTCGCGGACCTCGCTGACCCGCTTGGGCGTGAGGTCCACCTCGGCGGCGAGCTCGTCCTCGGTGGGATCGGCGCCCTTCTGCTGGCGAAGCTGCAGCTCCGCCGAGCGCAGCTGGTGGTAGAGGTCCCACACGTGCGAGGGCACGCGGATCGTGCGCGACTTCGACGCGACGCCGCGCTGCAGCGACTGACGGATCCACCAGACCGCGTAGGTGGAGAACTTGTAGCCCTTGGTGTGGTCGAACTTCTCGACCGCGCGCAGCAGGCCCATGTTGCCTTCCTGGATGAGCTCGATGAGATCCAGGTTGCGACCGGTGAACTTGCGGGCCTGCGGAACCACCAGGCGCAGGTTCGCCTGCACCATGGTGTCCTTCGCGCGGGCGCCCTCCCGGCTGATGCGGCGCAGCCGGGCCCGGCGCGCCCGCGTGATGCTGCGGTCGCGCAGGAGCTTGTCGGCCTCGAGACCGGCCTGGTAGCGCTTGGCGAGGTCCGCCTCGCGCTCGCGGTCGAGCAGCTCGTGGCGGCCGGCGTCGTTGAGGTACTGCCGGACGGGGTCGGTGGTCAGCGAGCCGGTGCTGGCCAGTGACTCGGGAGCGTCGTCGTCGACGTCGTCGACGACCTGCAGGCCCTGGATACGGGCCTCGCCGATCGCATCCTCCACCCAGGTGGCGCCGTGCTGCTCGGGGATGTGCAGCGCCTGCAGCTCGGAGAGCAGGACGTAGCCCCGCTCGGTCGAGTGGTCGAAGAGTTCCTCGACCGCGACCTCGGCGGTGGGAAGGTCGGCGGTGCTCATCCTCGTGGTCCTCCTCGGCGTTGCCTCGATGGGCGTGTGGGGGCTCGACGGGCCCGGGCCGGGGCATCGCCCGGTGATGCCGACGGCGGTGGGGGTCCCGCGCGACGCACGACCGGCGGCGGGCGAGAACGGTGACGGCGAGCGACGCGCTCGGCCGGGGTCCGGTGGCAGGGATCGCGGCCGCCCACCCTATGGACGTGGGTGGGTCGTGTCGAGGCGGTTCGTGCTCCCCTCGCGCGTGGCCGGTGGCGCGGGTCGATGTTCCGGACACCCTCGACGCTGTGTGCGTTGATAGTCCGCATATGTGCGATGAACGTACGCGTTCGCCCCCGGTCGGTGCGGGCACGTCGGCCATGCGGATCTGCCGCACGGGCGCCTCCAAGCGTGCGGGAATGCCTACGGAGCGTTGTCATCGTCGCCTCGCCCGTGCCCTGCCCGGCGACGGGTCGTTGACGCTGACGTCGATGGGCCCTTGACTGCGCCCACGCTCACGGGCGTCCGCCTGAACTGGGGTTGGCGGGCCGACGGGGGCGATCCGTATTGGGGCAATCAACGAGGGGCACGATGTCTATGCAGACGATCCTGCACGCGTCCAGGGTCAGGTGGTCAGCGCTCGTCGCGCTGTTCACCAGCCTGGCGCTCATGCTCGCGTTGGCGCCGAGCGCCGACGCGCAGACGACGAACGGCTGGCCGAGCTACACCTCGGACAGCGGCAACACGAACCAGGCCACCGCCACGGGCCCGGAGACGCCGGGCGTGAAGTGGCTGCGCGACTTCGCCGAGCCGCACGACGACGATCAGGTAGATGCCCCCGAGGGCTACGACCCCAAGTGGGGCAGCCAGGGACAGGGCATGCCGGTTGTCGCCAACGACGGCACGCTGGTCATGCGCGCCGAGAACGAAGCGGAGGGGGGCGAGCGCAGCACCATCGGCATCGACCCGGAGACCGGTGCGGTGCTGTGGGAGTTCGAGGAGACCTCCACCAGCTTCCGCGGCTGCGAGGCAGCGGTCGACAGCCAGGGGCGCGTCTGGGTCGAGCACTTCGGCGCGGACGAGCATGCCTACGTGGCCCTCGACGCCACCACCGGCACCGAGCGGGCGCGCGTCGACGCGATGCAGAACGACGACGAGCTCGCGCGTTGCGGGAAGTCGCAGCTGGTCATCGGTGGCGCCGGCGACGCCGAGCGGCTGCTGCTGCTGGGCGAGCACGAGGACCCCGATGACATCGTCGCCATCGACGTCTCGCAGCCGGACGGCCAGGTGGTCATCGACTGGGAGTTCCGGAGCGTGAGGAACATGAACGTGTTCCACGAGATCCTCGGGGGCCCGCGGGCCGGCACCGGCAACAGCTACCACATGGACATCGTGGCGCTGAGCGACACCCACGCCTACATCCCGGTTCGTACCTACGACGACGCGAATGAGGGCCAGGCCGACGCGGAGATCGTCGAGCTCGACCTGACCACCGGCGTGATCACGAACCGTGTGGACCTGCCCGAGCCGACACCGGGGGACGACGAGGACCCGGTCGACCACGCCGACTACGACCGCCTGCACCTGCTGCTGGCCGACGACACGCTCGTCGCGGGTCCGCGTGGTGCCAGCATCCACCATCTGGTGGGCTATGACGTGTCGGCTGGGCTGCCGAGCAGCGAGACCTGGCTGACGCGCCTCGAGGACCGCCCCAGCACGCTCTCGGCACAGGCGGACAACGTGGTGTTCACCCCCGGGGGCAACGGCAACGTCCACGCCTACTCGCTGGCGGATGGCAGCCATGCGTTCGAGGCGGAGACGGGCACCAGTGCGCAGCGCTCGCGGGTGATCGTCGACGCTGCGGACCGGCTGTTCGTCAACAATCGGCTGTCGGGCTCGGCAAGGGCGCGGGACATCTCGGCGCTTGGGGCCGACGGTGAGGCCGAGTGGTGGTTCCACGAGGACGCGGTCGCCGAGCAGCAGGAGGTCGGCAGCGTGGGCGACCTCAACTACGGCCACGGCAACCTGCTGCTCGGTCCGATCGACGATGACGGGACGCTGTACGCGGCCAGCCGCAGTGCCAGCAACACCGCGATGCTGGCAATCGACGACGCTGGCGACCTGCCGACCGACTTCCGTCGGGATCCGGATCGCTCCTCGGGTGACTCGCGGTGGGAGACCGCCGACGAGCTCTCGCGGGAGTTCGACGAGGCCGATTCGGTGGTGATCGCCCGGGGCGACAACTTC
>SKLC01000134.1 GCA_007123425.1 Nitriliruptoraceae bacterium | reverse complement strand
GAAGCGGTCGACGGCCACACCCCAGCCGCGCAGCCCGTCGGGATGCCGCGCCGCGCCGTCGTGCCCTCGTGCGCGGCCGGGCGTGCGCGACAGGCGGGGCGCGGGCGCGGGCTGGGTGAGGCCGTCGATCTCGACGAAGGTCCCGCGAGCGCGGTTGTGGGGATGGTCGACGGCCTCGGTGGGGGAGAGCACCGGCGCGACGCAGGCGTCCCGGTCGGCGAAGACCTCCTCCCAGTGCGCGCGGTCCCGGCTGGCGAAGACCTCGCTGAACCGGCGCCGCAGCTCGGGCCAGCCCGCACGGTCGTGCTGGTCCGGCAGCTGCGCCGGGTCGAGCCCGAGGCCGTCGAGGAGCTCTGCGTAGAACTGCGGCTCGAGGGCGCCCACGCTGACGAAGCCGCCGTCGGCCGTGCGGTAGGTGTCGTAGAAGGGCGCGCCGCCGTCGAGCAGGTTGGCGCCGCGCTCGGCCTGCCACGCGCCCGAGGCCAGCATCCCGTGCAGGGAGGCGGTCAGCATCGCGACGCCGTCGGTCATCGCCGCGTCGACCACCTGGCCGCGTCCGGACTTCAGCCGCTCGTAGAGCGCGGTGATCACTCCCAGGGCGAGCAGCATCCCCCCGCCACCGAAGTCCGCCACCAGGTTGAGCGGCGGGGGCGGCGTATCGTCCGCGCGCCCCATCGGCTGCAGGCCGCCGGCGATCGAGAGGTAGTTGATGTCGTGCCCCGCCCGGGGTGCGAGCGGCCCCGACTGGCCCCACCCGGTCATGCGCGCATAGATCAGCCGCGGGTTGGCGCCCATGCAGTCCTCCGGACCGAGCCCGAGGCGCTCCATCACACCCGGCCGGAAGCCCTCGACGAGCACGTCGGCGGCACCGGTGAGGTCACGGGCGAGCTGGCTGCCCGCCGGCGCCTTGAGATCCACCTCGATGGTCGAGCGCCCCCGCAGCAGCGGGTCGGTGTGCCTGTCCCGAGCGGCGCCGCCGGGCCGGTCGATGCGCAGGACCTCCGCCCCGAGATCCGCCAGCATCGTGCAGGCGAAGGGCGCGGGCGCGAGGCTGGCGAACTCGATGACCCTGACGCCGGTCAGCGGGCCGGTCTCGGTGCTCACAGATCGTTCCTCTCGCGGTCGTGGTCGTCTCGCTCCCGGCGATGTCGACACCGGGGGCGGGTGCCGTCGTGGTCACCTCGGCCGTGGGAGCACGGCCAGCTGACGCGACTGGGCCACGAGGCGGTCCTGCTCGTCCCAGAGCTCGCCGTCCTCCTCGAGGTAGCCGCCAGCGATGGCACGGGTCGTGAAGGCGCCCCGGATCCAGCCCGACACGGGACGCGCGCGCACGTGGACGGTCAGCTGCACCGTGGGGACCCAGCCCACCGGCAGCCCCGTGTTGAACGCCGCTGGCGGGAAGGCGTCGGCGAACAGCAGCAGCGCCAGCGTGTCGGGCGGGCGGCCGTCGGCGAAGCGGACCCAGCCCCGGGTGCGGCTGTGGCCGGACGGATGACCGTCGCCGAAGCCTGCGTCCTCGGGGTGCAGGCGCAGGTCGAGCCGGCGGCCCAGGCCCTCCTCCGCGAACCCGCGGCGCGGCGAGCAGGCCTCGGGTGCGGGCAGGCTCGGCGGCGAGGTCTCGATCCGCTCGGTCGGCCCGGGCTCACGGTCGCCGAGCTCGGCGAAGGTCGCCGTGGCCTGCACGATGGGCTTCGATGCCTGCCGGCCGGTAGCGCCCACGGTCGCGTGTCCACGGCCGTGACGGCCGGGGTGCGGCGTCAGGTGGAGCGCGCCCGCTCGGGACGGCGCCAGGTAGTGGGCGCTGACGGCGAGCGGATCGGGCAGGTCGACCAGCGACCGCAGCGCGCCCACCACGGTGGTGAGCAGATAGCCGCCGTTGGTGATGCCGTGGACGTCCCAGCCGGAGGCCACCTCGACCTCGAGGTCGTCCTCGGGCCACTGAACCGTGTCGGCGTGCGCGGCGTCGGTCGAGGCTGCCTCGCTCATCGTGTTCTCCCCGCCGCTGTCGCCCGCCGACGTCCTCCCGTCGCCGACGAGGCTAGCAACTTACCTAGCGATAGGTTAGGTATGGCGCTAGAGTGGCGGGGACGTGAGGGAGCGTCATCGGGAGCCAGAGAGGGACTCGCGGCGCGCTCGACCGCGTGGCGTGGTCGCTTCGGGCGGCCGTGGGACACGGACAACGGAGATGAGCATGGACTTCCGCCTGCCACAGGACCTCGTCGACTACATCGCGGAGGTCGACGACTTCGTCGAGCGGGAGATCAAGCCGCTCGAGGAGCAGAACGACAACATCCGCTTCTTCGACCACCGCCGGGAGGACGCCCGCACCGACTGGGAGCGGGGCGGGCTGCCCAACGAGGAGTGGGAGCAGCTGCTCGCCGAGGCCAAGCGTCGCGCCGACGAGGCCGGCCACCTCCGCTACCAGGTGCCCAGCGAGTACGGCGGGCAGGACGGCACGAACTTCGGCATGGCCGTCATCCGGGAGCACCTGGCCAGCCAGGGCCTGGGGCTGCACTGCGACCTGCAGAACGAGCACGCCGTCGTGGGCAACAACGTCGCGCTGCTGCTGATGACCATCTACGGCACCGACGAGCAGAAGCGCGACTGGGTCGACGACCTGGCCGAGGGCCGCCGTGGCTTCGCGTTCGGCATCACCGAGCCCGAGCACGGCTCTGACGCGACGCACATGGAGACCCGGGCCGTGCGCGACGGCGACGGCTGGGTGATCAACGGCCAGAAGACCTGGAACACCGGTGTGCACAAGGCGTCACACGACCTGGTCTTCGCACGCACCAGCGGCGAGCCCGGCGACGGGCACGGCATCACCGCCTTCCTGGTCCCCATGGACGACCCGGGCGTGAAGGTCGAGCAGTACCTGTGGACCTTCAACATGCCCACCGACCACGCCACGGTGTCCTTCACCGACGTCCGGGTGGACGACGGGGCGATCCTCGCGGGCGAGGGCAAGGGCCTGCAGCTCGTCCAGCACTTCTTCAACGAGAACCGCATCCGCCAGGCGGCCTCCAGCCTCGGCGCCGCGCAGTTCTGCATCGACGAGTCCATCGAGTACGCCAAGCAGCGCAAGCCCTTCGGCAAGGCGCTCGCGACCAACCAGGCGATCCAGTTCCCGATCGTGGAGCTGCAGACCCAGATCGACATGCTGCGGGTGTTCATCCGCCAGACGGCCTGGCTGATGGACGAGGACGGACCGTTCTCGCAGTCCAAGCAGGTCTCGATGTGCAACTACTGGTCGAACCGCCTGTGCTGCGAGGCCGCCGACCGGGCCATGCAGGTCCATGGCGGGCTGGGCTACTCCCGCCACAAGCCCTTCGAGCACATCTACCGCCACCACCGTCGCTACCGGATCACCGAGGGCGCGGAGGAGATCCAGATGCGGCGCGTGGCCGGGTACCTCTTCGGCTTCATGAAGCAGGCCGAGCCCAAGGGCGTCTCGTCATCCTGAGCGCGGCGG
Source organism: Nitriliruptoraceae bacterium (assembly GCA_007123425.1). Classification (GTDB taxonomy): domain Bacteria; phylum Actinomycetota; class Nitriliruptoria; order Nitriliruptorales; family Nitriliruptoraceae; genus SKLC01. Next base: position 3,607 of record SKLC01000134.1, on the reverse strand, counting down.
GCGGTCCGGCGGCGACACCCCGTGCAGCCGGACCGGCCGGCGCCGTGCGGGAATGCGGCGCGTGCACGGTGCGACGGGACCTAGGCTGCGCCACGACACGGAGGCGACATCGATGACGATCCTGGTGCGCTACTCGGAACGACCCGAGGGCAAGGCCGCGCTCGAGCGCGCCATCGAGGAGGCGCGGTCCCGCGGCATGCGCCTGCACGTGGTGGACCTGCTGCGCGGCCCCGACCGCGACTCGGAGTCGCAGCTGAAGTCGTGGGACCAGACCCTGCGCCAGGCCCGAGAGCGTGCGGCCGGGCTGCAGGAGCGGCTCTCCGAGCAGGGCCTGGCCGCCTACGTCGAGGTCGTCCCCAACCGCAGCGAGGAGCCGGCGGAGGCGCTGCTCGGCGTCGCCCGGCGGCTCGAGCCCGAGATGATCGTGCTGGGGCTGCGGCGCCGCTCGCCGGTGGGGAAGCTGGTGATGGGCAGCATGGCGCAGGACGTGCTGCTCGGCGCGGAGTGCGCGGTGCTGGCGGTCAAGGCGCCCGAGGACGCCGAGTAGCGACGTCGCGTGTGGCCCCACTCGCCAGAGCGGCGCCTCATGCGATCGTGTAGCCGCCGTCGACCACCAGGACCTGGCCGGTGACGTAGGCCCCGGCGTCACTGGCCAGGAAGAGCAGGGCCGAGGCCAGCTCGTCGGCATCGCCGAGGCGACCGCAGAGGGTGCGGGCAGCCTGCGCGTCGAGGTAGCCCGGCTCGTTCTGGTCGGTCATCTCCGACGCGAAGAACCCCGGGGCCAGGGCGTTGACGCGGATGCCCTTGCGGCCGGTCCACTGCTGCGCGAGGTCGCGGGTGAGCCCGTTGAGCCCGGCCTTGCTGGCGGCGTAAGCCGCCTGGGGCAGGCCGGCGGTCGTCAGCGAGAGGATGCTGGAGACGTTGATGATGCTGCTGCCCGCCTCCATGACGCGCCCACACGCCTGGGCCATCCAGTAGCAGCCGTTGAGGTTGACGTCGAGGACCCGGCGGAAGTCGTCGGGCTGCTCGCGCGTCGCGGGGGCGGCCATGCCGAGGCCCGCGTTGTTGACCAGTACGTCGACGCGACCCCACGACTCCATCGTCTGCTCCACCAGTCGCTGGCAGTCGGCCGGGTCGGCCACATCGGTCTTGACCGTGAGCGCTCGCCGGCCCGTGGCCCGCACCAGCGCAGCGGTGTCCTCCAGTCGGTCCGCTCGGCGGGCGGCGAGGGCGACGTCGGCGCCCGCTTCGGCCAGGGCACGGGCGAAGGCGACGCCGAGGCCCGAGGACGCGCCGGTGACGATGGCGGTCCGGCCGTCGAGCCGGAAGCGATCGAGGATCACGGCACGCCCTTTCGTGAGCCTCGCGCCGACGTCCGTAACCTAGCGATCGATAGTGCGGTGGGGCAAGCGCGAATGCGCGACCGCCGCCGAGGTAGCGCGCGGAGCCGTCGGCGGGGCGGGCTACCCGCCGACTGCGCCGAGGGCGAAGTCCACGTAGCGGTCGGCCAGCTGCTCCGGGGTGAGCCTGCCGTCGGGGCGATACCAGGTCGCCACGCCCAGGCACATCGCCAGAACCGCCCGCGCGGCGTCCGCCGGGGGATGCGGCGTGGTGAACCGCTGCTGCGCCACGCCGTCCTCGATCGCGGCCACCACCATGTGCTCCACCTCGTCGCGCATGGCGATGCATGCGTCGCGCTTGTCCGGCTCCAGGCTGCGGATCTCGCCCTCGAGGAAGGACAGCTCGCGGCGGTTGGCGATGTAGAGCACGATGCAGGTGATCAGGGCGCGGAAGCGCTCGACCGGATCGGCGCCGGCCTCCGCCTGCGCCATGCGGCACCGCCGCTGTGCCTCCTCCAGCGACTCGGTGACCAGCGTGAACAGCAGCGCCTGCTTGTTCTCGAAGTGGTAGTAGATCGCCGGCACCGTCTGGCCCACGCGGCGGGCGATGTCGCGCACCGAGGTCCCGTGGTAGCCGTGCTCGGCGAAGGCCTCCATGGCGTGGCGGAGGATGGGGGAGAGCTGCAGCGGCTCGTAGTGACGCCAGTCCTCGAGCGTGGTCGCCGGGTCCTGCGTGGCCTGCTCGTGCACGTTGTGTCCTGACGTTCCTCACCTGATGCCGCGGTGGTCCCGGCGGCTGGCTGCGCTTCGCGTAGTGTACGGACCTAGCGAACGTTCGTTGCTTGGCGACGCGCAGGCGGATCGTGTGTGCCCTGGCCCCTGCGTGCCGGCAACGGGGAGCGGCACGCAGCGCGGGACGGTACCGAACGATTCGTGCCACATCGCCGAGCGGATTCCCCTAGCATACGATCGATAACCGTTAGGGGGAGTGCATGAAGCTCGGCCTGAACGTGGGAATGATCGGTGGGGATCCGACGCCGATGGTGGAGCTGGTCGAGCGGGCGGACCGCCTGGGGCTCGACTCCGTCTGGGCCGCGGAGGCCTACGGCTCCGACGCGGTCACGGTCCTGTCGTACCTCGCCGCGCGCACCGAGCGGATCAAGCTGGGCAGCGCGATCCTGCAGATGCCGGCGCGCTCGCCGGCCAACACGGCGATGACCGCGATGTCGTTGGACGCCCTGTCAGGCGGCCGGGTGCTGCTGGGCCTGGGCCTGTCGGGGCCGCAGGTGGTCGAGGGCTGGCACGGGGTGCCCTACGGCAAGCCCCTGGCGCGGACCCGGGAGTACGTCGAGATCGTGCGCCGGGCCGTCGCCCGGGAGGAGCGGCTCGAGTTCGACGGCACCGAGTACCAGGTGCCCTACACGGGGCCCGACGCCACCGGGCTCGGCAAGCCGCTGAAGTCGATCCTGCACCCCGTGCGGTCGAGCATCCCGATCTATCTCGCGGCGATCGGCCCGAAGAACGTGCGGCTGACCGCCGAGATCGCCGACGGCTGGCTGCCGATCTTCTACTCGCCCGAGCGCGAGGACATCTACAACGAGCACCTCGACGCCGGCCTGGAGGCGGCCGGTCGGGACCCGAACTCGCTCAGCATCGCGCCGACCGCCAACGTCGTGGTGGGCGACGACCTCGACGCCTGCCGCGACGCGGTGCGCCCGGGGCTGGCGCTCTACATCGGCGGGATGGGCGCACGAGGGAGAAACTTCTACCACGACCTCGCCTGCCGCTACGGCTTCGAGAAGGAGGCCAACGAGATCCAGGACCTCTACCTCGACGGCAAGAAGGCCGAGGCCGCCGCCAAGGTCCCGGACGCGCTCGTCGACGAGACGGCGCTGGTGGGGCCGATGGCGCGGATCGTCGATCGCCTCGAAGCGTGGAAGGAGTCCCGCGTGAGCACGCTCATCCTCGGCACCCGGGACCCCGAGGTGCTCGAGCGGCTCCAGAACGCGCTGTAGACCACGCCCCAGGAGGTCGCGATGAACACCGTGCGCACCGAGCAGGTCGAGGACGGCATCGTCACCGTCACGCTCGATCGGCCCGACCGCCTCAACGCCATGAACCACGAGCTGGTCGCCGACCTGCACGCCGCGCTCGATGAGCTGAGCACCGACCGCGACTGCCGGGTCATCGTGCTCACCGGCGCCGGCCGGGGCTTCTGCGCCGGGCTCGACCTGCAGGGGGCGGGCGAGCCACCCCACGCCGAGGGT
>SKLC01000159.1 GCA_007123425.1 Nitriliruptoraceae bacterium | reverse complement strand
TGGCCACCGCCGCGACCGCCGCCGGGTTCGCCGTGACCGGCCTCGCTCCGCTGGCGGTGATCGCCGACTTCGGGATCTTCACCGCCATCGGCGTGGTCGCCGCCTTCATCGTCATGGGCGGTCTGATCCCGTCCGCCCGCGTGCTGCGCGACCGCAAGCGCACCACCACCGGCGCTCGGGCGGTACGCGACCTCGACATCGGCCGCCTGCTCAGCGCACCGCTGCGGCTGGCCGTGCACCACCCCGTGGCCACCCTGGTCGTCGGCGCGCTGCTGGCAGCCGGCTCGCTGTGGGCTGCCAGCGACCTCGACACCAGCTTCGACCGCGACGACTTCATCCCTGACGACGCCGCCATCGGCGAGCTGCACGCCCTGCAGCAACAGCTGTTCGACGGCGAGCTCACCGAGGCCACCTACGTGCTCGTCGACGGTGATCTCGCCGACCCGGCCATGCTCGCCGCGCTCCGCGACGCACACGAGCGCCTCGACGACGTCGAGCACGTGCGCACCGACGCCGACGGTCGCCCCCAGGCCACCTCGCTGGTCACCCTGCTCGACCGGCTCCCCGAGGAGATCCAGCAACTGCCCGAGCTCGAGGAGCGCTACGAGCGCCTGGCCGACCAGGCCGGCGACGACCTCGACCGGCTGCTGCGCCCCGACCGGCAGGCCGCGATCGTCGAGCTGCGCACCAACGGCGGCGACGGCGCCGCCCCCCAGCTGGCCGACCAGCTCCACGACGCGTTCGCTCCCGTGCGCGACGCCGGTGGACAGACGCTGGTCACCAGCGACGCGCTGATCATCGCCGAGATGGCCGACGATCTGCGCGACTTCCAGCTGCGCTCCATCGGCATCACCCTGCTGGTCGTCCTGGCCCTGCTCGCCAGCTACTACGCACTGGCCCACCGGCGTCCCCTGCTGGGAGCCATCGCCATGATCCCCTCAGTCAGCAGCGCCGCACTGCTGCTGGGCACCATGGGGCTGCTCGACATCAGCTTCGATGCCATGACCGCGACCCTGACCGCCATCGCCGTCGGCATCGGCGTGCCCTACGGCGTCCACGTCACCAACCGCTTCGAGGAGGATCTCACCCGCTGCGAGAACCCCGACGCCGCCTGCCAGACCACGCTGCGCACCACCGGCGGCGCGCTCGTGGGCTCCGCCCTGACCACCTTCGCCGCCTTCGCCGTCCTGTCCTTCTCCGGACTGGCGCTCATCGGCCGCATGGGCCTGCTTGGCGCCGCCGGCATCACCTTCGCTCTGGCGGCCGCCGTCGTGCTCCAGCCCGCCGCGCTGGTGCTGTGGGCCCGCCGCCACGACCGTCGAGCCAGCCGCCAGCCTGAACCGACAGGCATGGTCAGCCTCACCCCTGCCGAGCAGGTCAGGCCACCAGCACTGCCCACGGCCAACGGCCAGCGCAGGCCCGCGCGGGCCCACCAGCACGAAGATGCGCCCGACTCCTCGGAGCTGGTCATCGACGACCCGCGCTACGCCCCGTGCCACATCGGTCTCCGACACCACAACGGCGAGGTGGCGGTGCACTCGCTTCGCATCCAAGCCCGTCCCGGCACCGCCCTCACCCCCCACCACACCCGACAGCTCCCCCTCGACGCCATGCTCGAACTCGCCCTCAGCTACACCGCTGCCCTCGAACCCGCCGACGGGGACACCACCCCAGCCCACGACGGCCGAGATGCCAGACGTGCTGAACCGAGGCGTCCCCGATGAGGTCGTGGCGGCGATCGAGGACAAGGCCCGTCGCCTGGGCCTGTCGCGCACCGGGTACTGCGTCGCCAGATGCTGCGGGTCGCAACCTCTACGGAGGCACAGGTCACCGCGTCGGTGAGGGCTCCGCTCTCCTGCTCGTCGGCGTAGCGAGCGAGCAGCTCTCGGAGCAGCGTGTTGCGGCTCACGGGGACCGTGCAGGCGGCGCAGACCTGGTCATGGCAGCGCAGCATCGCGGCGAGGTCAAGACGACGGCGACGCGACGCTGCTGCCGTTGAGGCTGCCCTGTGGCGGAACGCGCAGGCTCTACGCCGCCTCGGGTGGCGTGGCCATCCTCGGGCGCTGGGCCCTTCGGGCCGCCGCCGGCGGTCGTTCGCCTCTGGGACCTCGAGGGGTACGCAGGACACTGGTCTGAGGCGCGCGCTTCGAGCGAGCGGCGTGGAGTGAACGATATGGATCCGGTGATCCGCACGTCCGGGCTGTCGAAGCACTACGGGCACATCGTAGGGCTCGAGTCGCTCGACCTGCAGGTGCCGCCGGGCATCGTGTTCGGCTGCCTGGGCCCGAACGGAGCGGGCAAGACCACCGCGATCCGGTTGCTGGTCGGCCTGCTGCGTCCCACGCACGGGCGCGCAGAGGTCCTGGGGATCGACCTGGCCGCGGACCCCGACGAGGTCCAGCGACGCGTCGGCTATCTGCCCGGGGACTTCAAGGCGTACCCGGATCTCACCGGCGGTCAGTACCTGCGCTACCTCGGCAACCTGCGTGGGGGCGTGGACTGGCAGGCCGTCGAACTGCTCGCGAAGCGGCTCGATCTGGACCTGACCAGGCGGATCGGGGCGCTGTCGCACGGCAACCGGCAGAAGGTCGGGATCATCCAGGCGTTCATGAACGAGCCGGAGCTGCTGATCCTCGACGAGCCCACCGCCGGCCTGGATCCGCTGATGCAGCGTGAGTTCCTCGCGCTGGTACGTGAGGCGCGCGACGCCGGCCGCACGCTCCTGCTGTCCTCGCACATCCTGACGGAGGTGGAGGCGGTGGCCGACATGGTCGGGATCCTCCGAGAGGGGCACCTGGCCACCGTCGACTCCGTGGAGAACCTCAAGGCAAGGGCCCTGCGACGCATCGACCTGATCTTCGCCCACGAGGTGCCGGAGGCGATGCTCGCCGGCGTCCCGGGCGTGCAGGAGGTCCATGCCGACGGAACGATCGCGCAGCTGACCGTCGAGGGCTCCACCGCCGACCTCATCGCTGCGCTCGCTCCCTATCGGGTGGACGACGTGGTCTCCCACGAGGCCGACCTCGAGGAGATCTTCCTCGCCTACTACGCCGAGGAGGGGTGAGGTGTTCGCCAACGCCTTCCTCAAGACGCTGCGTGACCAGCGACGGGCGCTGGTCGGCTGGGGCGCCGCGATTGCGGTGCTGGTGCTGCTGATGGCCGCGCTGTGGCCGTCGGTGCGCGACATGTTCGAACAGGACCTGCTGGCCGCCTACCCCGAGGCGATCCAACGGCTGTTCGACGTCGAGGCCATGGCCACGGGCGCGGGCTTTCTCAATGCCGAGCTGTTCAGCATCATCCTGCCGGGCCTGTTCATCGCCTACGGCATCGGACGGGGCGCGCGGCTGACCGCCGGCGAAGAGCAGGACGGCATCCTCGAGGTGGTCATCGTCGGCCCGCTCTCCAGGACACGACTCCTGCTGCACAAGGCAGCCGCTCTGGCCACCGGGATCATCGCACTCGGTGCCGTGCTGTTCATCGCCACGGTGGTGGCGTCAGCCGTGATGGACATGGGCATCCCGGTCGCACACGCCACGATCGGTACCGTCGCCATGGTGCTCATCGGCATCCAACACGGCTGGCTGGCTCTGGGCGTGGGCGCCGCCACCGGGCGTCGGGCCCTGGCGCTCGCCGTGTCCGGCACCCTGGCGGTGGCGGCCTATGCCTTGCACGTCGTCGGCGCCCTCGTGGCCGCGGTCGAGCCCTGGCAGCCACTCTCGCCCTTCACCCAGGCCATCGGCCCGGGACCCGTCGGTGGAACCGTCCCGGTGGGCTTCGTCTGGCTCGCTCTGACCGCCGTCGCGTTCGTTGCCGCCGCCGTGCCCCTCTTCCGACGGCGTGACATCGCCACCGCCTGAGCGATCGGCTTCCGCGCCTTCAACCTCATCGTGGCTTGCCCAGGGCTTGATGGTCACTGGGGGTGTGCGTCTCGACCCGGGGTGGTCGCGGCTTGCCATCATGGGAGCTTCATGGAGGGGCTTCGCTCGCGCACGGTCCCGACCGCGCGGCCATCAACGAGACTGGCTGGCGCAGGTCAAGGCGGACCCGTGATGGGCCGACGTCCGGGAGGGGACCTGATGCGAGGGTCCTCCGCGAGTGGGCCGGCTGGTCGGCGGTGACGGTCGATCTGGCCGCCCGGGGATGGACTCGAGAGGTGTGTCGCGCCGATGTGGGATGAAGCTGACAGCCGCCCGGTGCGGTGGGCCTATCTCGTGGTACTCGTGGGCGTGCTGGTGGCCGTGGTGGTCCTGTGGGTCGTCGTGGGCGCCACCGATGCGTTCCGGCGGGTCACCTTCCCGACGATCGTCGTCGTCCACAGCGTGCTGGCCGTTGGCGTCGTCATCCGCCGGCTGCCGCTGCGTGTGGTGGGAGTATGGCTGGTCGGCTCGATGGCGGCGCTGCTGTTCGGTCGCCTCGTGAGCTGGGAAGCCGAGCTCGTGGCACGCCCAGAGAACCTCGGCGTCTCGGTGGTCGTGGTCCTGGGCTGGTTCGGGATCGTGTTCTCGCTCTCGTTTCTGGCGTTCGGGACCCGTCGCGGGGCGCAGGTGAGCGGGGCCGGGTTCGTGCTGCTGTATCTCGGCCTCGGGGCGTCCCTCTCACGCGGCATGCTGGCGGAGCTGGGCGTGTCGGAGCTGATGGTGTTCATGCCGGTGGGCCACGCGACGTTGATCGCCGTGGTGTGGGTGCTCGCGCGCAATATGGAGCAGTTGGCTGCTGCCCGCGCGGCGGCGGAGCTGATGCAGCTGCAGGTGACCACGGACCCCTTGACGGGTGTGGCCAACCGTCGCCGCCTGGATGACGAACTCGTGCGCTTGGTCTCGCAGGCTCGCCGCTACGGCCAGCCGCTCTCGGTCGTGCTGCTCGACCTCGATCACTTCAAGGACATCAACGACGCCCTCGGGCACGAGGTCGGCGATCGGGTGCTGGTAGAGACCGTCGATCGGGTGCAGGCGACGATCCGCGACGCTGATCTGCTCGGCCGGTGGGGCGGCGAGGAGTTCCTGCTGCTGGTCCCCAACACCGGCCATCAGGCCGCGTGTTCGTTGGCGGAGCGTTGTCGCCACGCGATCGCAATCGCCCCCATGCACCAGGCTGGTGTGGCGGTCACCGCGAGCTTCGGGGTGGTCAGCCTGCGGCCCGATGACGACGTGCGGGCGCTGCTACGTCGCGCGGACCTTGCCATGTACACCGCCAAGAGCGACGGCCGCAACCGTGTCGTCAGCATCCCCGACCTGATCTTTCCCGACGAGGCCCAGGCAACCGACCTGCCACACAGGCCCCCCGGGCAGAGGTGACTCCACGTCTCAAAGACGGTTTCGACCCTTGGGGCTCCCCCGGGGGGCACGGACACCTGTGAGGTTGGGACACGGGTCCTGGCCGACAGGAGGAAGGCGTGGGCAGGGTCTGCCCATAGCAGTTCCGTGACAGGGCGGTCGAGCTCTACCGCCTGGACGAGAAGACGACCGTGCGCGACGTGGCCGAGGACATGGGCTGCTCGACCGAGGCCGTGCGCAACTGGGTCAAGCAGGCCGACATCGTTGAGGGCCGCCGCGACGATGGCCCGGCCACCTCGGCGCCGGGGGAAGCCCAGATCTCGCCGTGATTTCGCCGAGCGTTATCTGATCCCAGGTAGACGCGGAGGTTCCAGATTGTTGGTGCATGCCGGCTCTCGGGCGGCCGTCGCTCGCTGGGCGCGGCCGCCCGCTCGGCGAGCGGTCCGGGAGTCAGGGTCAGGTGGGGTGGGGTGCGGCCGGGTGGGCGTGGTCGTAGCCTCGACCTCGGGCGGGAGGACAGCAGATGCGAACCGTGCGACGCGCCAACCTGACCGACGCGGACGCGCTCGGGTCCGTGGAGGTGCGGGCCTGGCAGGCCGTGCACCGCGGGCGCCTCGCCGACGAGTGGCTCGACGCGCTCGATCCGGGTGAGCGCGCCGAGGCCTGGCGCGAGGAGCTGCGCGACCCCGGGGCCGACCGCGAGCTCCACGTCGTCATCGACGCCGGCGCCGTGGTGGGCTTCGCCGCGCTCGGGCGGACCCGGGATCGCGGGACCACGCCCACGACCGGCGAGCTGCAGGCGCTGTTCCTCACCCCCGACGCGTGGGGGCGGGGGCTGGCCACCGAGCTCCTCGACGAGGTCGTCGACCGGGCGGAGGAGCTGGACTTCGTCGAGCTCACCACCTGGGTGCCCGAGGCCAACGAGCGCGCCCGCCGCTTCTTCGCCGAGCGGGGCTGGGTCGAGGACGGGGAGCGGGCCGTGACCGAGCACGACGGCCAGCGCGTCGAGCGGGTTCGAGTCCGCCGCCCCGTCCCGTAGCCGTCCTCGCCCTGCCCGTCGCCGCGGCCTCGGCCATGTAGCCGCCGGACCACGTCCATCGCCGCGGCTCGTGGCCCCGGTCCGTCCGTAGCCGCGATCACGTCCCGTCGTCGCGGCTCCGCGAGGCCGGCGGCGGGCCCGACCACGACGCAAAGAGTGGACCCCCGGCTCCGAAGAGCCGGGGGTCCGAAGCCGGGACGCGCGGGGCACGGCGTCAACCGGCGGGGCACGACCCTCTGGGGGAAGGTGTCGTGCCGTCGCGCCCGTCCGATGGGGCGTCGGACATGTGTGGGCGCGCTCACGACGGTCAGGGGCGGACCGTCGTTACCCAAGTGAACGACGCTTTCGGCCGAGGTGTGCCGCCCTGTGCGTGGCACGCACGATAATGGTGGGTCGCGAACGCTCGTCGCGCACTCGGGTGCGGCGCAGGCACCAGCGACGGCGTTCGGCCCGTCGCGACCCCGCGTCGGTCGGCTGCCGTCGGGCGTAGGCTGGGCGCGCACCCCGGCGCCCTGGCTCCCAGGTCCGCCGACCCTTCAGGCTGACGACCCGTGGTCCCGACGCCGGGGCCGAGGATGGCGCGATGCGCGTAGCGGCGGCGATGTCCCGCACCGAGGAAGCCGATCTGGCGGCCGCGGAGGCGGCCGACGCCGCCGGCGTCTCGCTGGGTGCCGCCTCGCCCGACCTCGTGGTGGTGCTCGTGGCCGCGGAGCACGCCGAGGAGCTGGCATCGGTGGGCGCGGCGGTCGAGACCCGGCTCGAGCCCGAGGTGCTGGTGGGCGCCGCGGCCGAGGGGGTGCTGGGCCCCGACGAGGAGGTCGAGACGGGCCCCGCCGTGGTGGTCTGGTGCG
>SKLC01000418.1 GCA_007123425.1 Nitriliruptoraceae bacterium | reverse complement strand
GGGGGCGGGGCATCGCTGCGACCCGGGGTCTCGTCGGCGCGGGGGTCGCGCCGCTCGCCCGGCGTGCGCTCGGGCGGCACGGCCGGGGCCCGCTCGAAGGGCGCCGGCAGCACCAGCTCCACGTTGCGGTCCTGGGCTCCGCCGCTCCGGCCCAGGTTGACCTGGGGGTCGTTGAGCGCCATCTCACGCGAGAAGGAGGCCAGCTCGAGGACCTCGGTGGGCTCCTCGGGCGAGCGCACGGGCCCGGCGTGATCGACGACCGTGGAGAGCAGCGACAGCGTGCCGTCGGCGTTGTCGACCAGCTCGATGATGCGGCTCTGCTGGGGGTGGTCGATGTGGGCCGCCGTGGAGATCTCCCAGAAGCCGCCGGCGCGACCGTTGGGGGCGGGCAGCGGCGTGATCCGGTTGATGTGGCTGTGGCCGTTGACGAACGCCACGACGTTGGGGAACCGGTGCAGGAAGGCCTCGAGCTCCTCGCCGTTGACGCGCTGCTCGGGCTCCGGCGTCATCAGGTCGGGCAGCGGGTTGTCCAGGCTCGAGAGGTTGTGGTGGGCGAACAGCACGACCAGCCGGTCGCCATGGTCGGTGCCGACCTCGCCGCCGTCGGGTGCGAGATAGCGCGAGTGGACCTCGATGAGGCGCTGCTCGAGCCAGGCGAGCTGCACCCGATCGAGCGAGCCGCTGGCGTAGCCGCCGGGATTGACGCTGTCGAGCGAGATCCCCAGCACGTCGTCGGCGATCTCGAAGGTGTAGTAGAGCCGCCCGGTCTCCGGCGCGTCCGGCTCGAGGCCGTGGCCCACGGGGCCCGGCCCGTCCTCGCGCTCGAAGTGCTTGGCGGCGTACTCCGCCCGTGACAGGAACCGCCGGCGCCGGTCGGGTGTGACCAGCCGCACGGGCACCTGCGCGGTGGTCAGCACCGCACCGACGTCGCCGTCGGCCAGGCGGCCCAGCGACCCGCCGAAGAGCGTGTCGAGATCGCCCTCGGCCAGCAGCCGCTCCGCGCCGGCCGGCGTGAGGCCCGGTGGGGGCCCGACCACCTTCATCGGCCCCACCGAGACCGCCTCGATGGCCTCGAGCGCCGGGACGTTGCCCTGCACGAGCCCGTCGTGGTTGCCGTACACCGAGTACCAGGGGCAGGGCAGGCCGGCGGGCGTGAAGGGCGCGACCACGCGGTCGAGCAGGCCCGGCCGATCCGGGAAGCCGTGGTAGCGCTTGTAGTCGTCGGGGTCCGGATGGGGATCGGGGTGGTAGAAGGACGGGTCGTAGGAGACCCGGTCGTGGTCCTGGATCCCCTCGTAGCGGTCGGGATGCCCGGAGTTGACCTCCACGGGGCGCCCGCCGTCGAGCAGGTCGATGAACCAGTCGACCTCGTTCTCCTGCTGGTTGTCGGTGTTGTCGCCGGTGGAGACGGCGCAGTCGAACGGCCGCCCGGTGACGGGTCCGACGCCGATCTCCCGCAGCGCCCGGACCATCGCCTCGGCGACGTGGCCGCAGAGGGTCTCCTGGGGCCGGTGCGTCGACGACAGCAGGCCGGGGTTCGCGGGCCCGGGGTCCTCGAGCCGGTCGAGGAACTCCACGCGCGTGGGCGACTGCCCGTCGATGATGTGGATGTCGGTCAGGTGCACGACGGTGGCCAGGGGCTCGCGCCGCTCCTCCCGGTCGCGCTTGGGCTCGGCCAATTCGGCGCGCACCTCGATGGGCCATCCCGGGCCCTCGCTGAAGCGAACCCAGCCCTCGCCCTCGCCCGGGGCGAGGGAGCGCTCGAGCGTCGTGCCGCCGGGCGCCGCCGCCGTCGCGTGGGTGCGCTCCACCGCCGCGGCGGTGCCGGGCAGCCACACGCCCGAGGCCCAGGTCGTGGCCGCCACCGCGGCCGTGCGGTGCAGGAACGTCCGCCGGTCCATCCGTCTCCCCCCAACGTCGTCGCCCGCCGGCCCGCACGGTGGTCGAGCCGCCCGAGCCGACGACACGTAGAGGACTACGACGCGTGGGGCGCGATCTCCTGCCGGAGGGCGCCGCGTCCCGGCCCTCACCCCAGCGCGAAGCCCAGCACGAGGGTGGCCAGCGCATAGGTGGCCGCGGTGATCAGGGCGATGGCCGCGAGGTTGAGCCACCACCCGGCCCGCACCATCTGCGGGATGGTGATGTGGCCCGAGCCGAAGACGATCGCGTTGGGCGGCGTGGCGACCGGCATCATGAAGGCGCAGGTGGCGGCCAGCGCTGCCGGCACCACCAGCGACTGCGGCGCGAGGTCGAGGCCCAGCGCGACGCCGCCGAGGATCGGCAGGAAGGTGGCCGCGGTCGCGGTGTTGGAGGTGAGCTCGGTGAGGAACACCACCGCGGCGGCGACCACGATGATCAGCACCACGATCGGCAGGCCCCCGAGGGCCCCGACCTGCTGGCCGATCCACTGGTCGAGGCCGCTGCTGGTCACGCCCGCCGCGAGGCTCAGCCCGCCGCCGAAGAGCAGGAGCACGCCCCAGGGCAGCTTGCGCGCGGTCGTCCAGTCCAGGGCGAAGACGCCGCGGCGCCAGTCCACCGGGACGAGGAAGAGCACGATCGCGGCCGTGATGGCGATGCCGGCATCGGAGAGCCCCGCGAGACCCGGCAGCAGCGCCAGCAGCTGCTCCGAGGAGGTGATCGGATCGCGCAGCACCCAGGCCAGGGCCGTGACGACGAACACCGTCAGCACGATCCGCTCGCCCCGACCGACGCGGCCGAGCGCGCGGAGCTCGTCGGCGAACAGCTGCCGTCCCCCGGGCAGCTGGTCGATCTCGGGCGGGTAGGCCCAGCGGGTGAGCACGAGGTAGGCCAGCGCCAGCAGCACGACCGCCAGGGGCAGCCCGAGCAGCATCCACTGGCCGAAGCCGATCTCGATCCCGTAGGACTGCTCCAGGAAGCCGGCCATGAACAGGTTCGGGGGCGTGCCGATGAGCGTGGCGAGCGAGCCGATGCTCGCCGCGTAGGCGATGCCGAGCATCAGCCCGGTCGCGAACGGGTGGGCGTCCTCGCCCGTGAGGTCGGCCGCGTCGGCGTCGCCGGTGTCGTCCCCCTCCAGGGTGAGCTGCAGCACGCTGAGCCCGATGGGGAGCATCATCACGGTCGTCGCCGTGTTGCTCACCCACATGCTCAGCACGGCGGTGGCCAGCATGAACCCGCCGACCACCCGGACGGGGCGGGTGCCCACGGCCATGACCGTGAGCAGCGCGATGCGGCGGTGCAGGCCCCAGCGCTGCATCGCCAGCGCGAGCAGGAAGCCGCCCATGAACAGGAAGATGATGTCGCTCGCGTAGGGGGCGGTGGCCTCGCCCACGTCGACGACGCCGAGCACCGGGAAGAGCACGATCGGAAGCAGCGACGTCGCCGGCAGGGGCAGCGCCTCCGAGACCCACCACACCGCCATGAGGGTGCCCACGGCGGCCACCGCGCGGGCCGCCTCGGTCAGGCCCTCCTGCTCCACGGGCATCACGAGGTAGATCGCGGCCGCCAGCAGGGGGCCCGCGAAGCGTCCCACCCACGCGCGGGTGCTCACACGGCGGGGCTCGACGACCTCGCCCTCGTGGGGGACGTCGGCGAGCTCGCCACGCGGCTCGCCGTCCTCGGCCGGCTCGTCGCCGCCGTGGGCGCCAGGGCTCACGTGAGGGCTCCACGCCCGAACAGCCGGGGCAGGTCGCCGCTGCGAGGCGGGACGTCGGCGACGAACGCCTCCGCGTAGCGCACGCCGGCGTGCTGGCCGTGGACGCGCGCGCGGGCCTCGGTGACCTCGAGGTAGTCGTCGACCCCGTAGTGGGCGCGGTCGATCTCCAGGGTCGGCGCCGCGAACTGGCTGGCGAAGCGGCGCATCGTCGCCAGCCGCTGCTCCCAGACGTCGGTCACGTCCACCACCACGTCGGGGCGCTCGAGCACCCCGTCGGTGGGGAAGCACAGCGTGGCGTCGGGCACGTGGGCCTCGGCGCCGAGATCGAGGCTGCGCAGGGCGGCTGCGAACACGGCACGGCGCACCAGCTCGTGGGCGGCGCGATGGTCGGGGTGCCGGTCGACGTGGTGGTGGGTGAGCACCAGGCCGGGCCGTGCGGCCCGGATCACCCGCGCCAGGCGGCGTGCCTCCTCGTGCCCGGCGTGCACGCGGTTGTCGCCGAGGTCGAGGCAGACCCGCCACCGGGCCTCGTAGAGCTCCGCGGCGTGGCTGGCCTCCTGCGCGCGAAGCTGCGGCGTGCCCTTGCTGCCGAGCTCGCCGCGGGTCAGGTCGACGACGCCGATGCGGTAGCCGGCGTGGGCGTGGGTCAGCAGCGTGCCCCCGGCCCCGTACTCGGCGTCATCGGGATGCGCGCCGACCACGAGCAGGTCGACCGGGTCGAGGTCGGCGTCGGGCAGCGGGGTGGGTGTGCTCATCTCGGCGTCCTCATCGTGCGGCTCGGCCCGGTGGGAGGAGGATGGCGCGGGCCGCCCCTCACGCGGGGGTCGACCGGTCCGAGCGGGTGGCGAGGTCGATGGCGTGGGCGAGCCATCCCGCGCACGTCGCGAATCCCACGCCGGTGCGCGGCTGGCCCGTGGCGGCGTCGAAGGACTCGCAGGCCAGCCCGGCGTCCAGCTCCAGCTCCGGGAGCAGGTCGAGCCACCGACGCTCGCCGCGAAGCAGCGCGTTGCCCACGGCCAGCAGCCACGGATGGTCGGCATGGGCGCAGGCGGGAGCGGCGTAGCGGCCCTCACCCGGCCCGTACGGGTTGTGCTCGGAGCCGATCCAGGCGATCGTGGTCGCCAGCAGCGGATCGTCGACGTCCAGCAGCCCGTAGTGCGCCAGCAGCTCGAGGCTGCCGGGCGGCTCGTCGAACAGTGCGTGGCGGCCCCGGCCGTCGGTGGCACCGCACAGCATCGGTCCCAGCGGCCCCTCGACCACGGCCCGGTCGAGCACCGCGGCCCACACCTCATCGGCGCGTGCCCGGAGGGCCGTCGCGCTCCGCGTGGCGCCATGCCGCTCGGCGGTGCGTGCCGCCGCGCGCAGGGCAGCGACCGCCAGCGCGTTGTCGTAGGTGACGAAGGGCAGGGGCGCGGGGTCGTCGGTGGGCAGCAGGAAGGTCCGCAGCAGGCCGGTGGCGGGGTCGCGGGCGGCCGCGAGCGCCGCCTCGACCCGCTCGAGGCCGCGGCGGACCTCATCCTCGTCGAGCAGCGACACGTCGTCGGTGGCGGCCAGGTAGGCGTCCAGCGCGAGGTGGAAGGCGGCGACCTCGTCCAGCTCGAAGCCGGGATACAGCGCGGTGCCGTCGAGGTAGAGCGCATGGTCGCCGACGTTGCGGGTGTAGAGCCCGAAGGCGGCCCGCAGCCAGTCGGCCGCGAGCCGGGAGTCGACCTCGAGCACCGCGGGGAAGGCCCACAGCAGCGCATCCCGGCTCCAGTGGGCGCCGCTGACGTAGTACCGCGGGCTGCGAGAGGTCACCAGCACCAGCTCCTCGGTGTCGAGGGTGCGGCCGGCGGCGAAGCCGAGGCAGAACAGGCGGTTGCGCTCGCGGAGGCGCTCGAGCTCCGGCCGGTCGGGCAGTGGGGCGCCCCGGCGGGCACGGAGCCAGTCGCGGGTGGCCGCGAGCAGATCCCCGGCGCCGACACGCGCCAGGTGCACGGTCGACAGCGCGGCCCCGTCGGCCTCGCGTCCCACCCCCCAGTACAGCGTCAGCGTGGTGCGCTCGCCGGGCGCGAGCACCTCGCTGCGCTCGTGCGCCCAGCTCACGGGCGGTGCCTCGGGCGTGTCGGACGCGGTCGTCGGCGGTCGGCCGTCGTCGGAGCGAAGTGCGAGCGCCGCGACCGCGAGACCGGCGCCCGCCTCCCAGGTCAGCGCGGCGGTCCAGTCGTCCCACCGGGCCCGGTGCGGCCCGGGCAGCGGCCGGGCGGTGAACACGTGGAGGTGGGCCTCCACGAGCCGCCCGTGGAGCCCGAGCGCCACCTCGGCGTCCGCGGACCCCTCGTTGACCACCTGCAGCGTCTGGACCAGACCCTTGTGGCCCGGCGGGCAGAAGGTGGTCAGCTCCGCTCGGCAGCCGCCGGCCAGCTGCGTGTGCCGCGGCAGGTGGTCGTTCAGCAGCTCGGCCTGCCAGTCGTGCTCTCCCAGCTCGGCGCCGTCGACGACGACCCGGGGGCGGCTGAGGGGCGCTCCCTCGAGTGCGACGAGGCCGGCGGCTCCGCGGTGCAGCACGGTGGCGCTCGGCACCGCCGCGGAGGTCGGCGACACGTCGGGCAGGGCCACCCACTCGTTCGCGGTCGCGAGCACGGGCGCGACGTCGTCCAGCTCCGAGGGCACGGTGAGGATGCGCTCGTCGTGCTGCTGCTCTGCCATGCCCCGCCTCGTGCCGCCGGCCCGAAGAGCGTAGGGCCGCGGGTGCGAAGGAGACGGACAGGGCGGGAGCCACGAGACGCCGGAGCGCCCGTCCGCCCCCACCGTGTGGCGGGGGCGGACGGGGTGCGGCGAGGGTCACCGCTGGCGGATCGGGATGGGTCGGCGCAGGAGCGCGCCGCCGAGCAGGAACAGCAGCGCGCCGAGCACGATGAGCTGCCGGGCGTCAGCGCCGGTGCGGGGCAGCTCGCCGCGCTCCAGCACCTCGGCGAGCACCTCGACCTCGGGCTCGGTGTCGCGCTCGCGTCGCACGATGACCTCGGCTCCGACCTCGACGACCTCCCGGGTCTCCTCCGGGACGTCGACGTCCCTGACCGGGTCGTCGGTGTCCTCGTCGATGTCCTCGTCGATCTCGTCGAGCACGTCGGGCGCGAAGGTGTTGACGATCTCGACCTCGTGCTCGGCGTCGGCCTCGATCGTCACCGTGGCGGTCGTGCCTGCCTCCCCGTCGACGGTGGTGGTGTCCGCACCGCCCACGTCGGTCTCGGTGATCGTGCACTCCGAGCCGGCGGGCAGGTTCCGGAACGGGCCCATGGACTCGCCGTGACCGATGTCGTCGGTCCAGCCGAACTCCATGTCCTCGTAGGTGCAGGTGATGGCGACCGTGAAGCTCGCCTCGGGAGGAGCGGCGTCACCCTCGACCACCTTGGTGACCACGAGGTCGCCGTGCTGGTCGTCGACGGGCGGGGGCAGCTCCGCGTCGAAGCGGTTGGTGAAGGTGATGGTGAGGTGCTCGTCCTCGCCGATGGCGAGGGTGGCGGTGGTGCCGTCGCCGCTGGTGGTGTCGGTGGCGGTCCAGGTG